>NZ_JAWDJI010000108.1:0-36031 GCF_032465655.1 Paenibacillus sp. 3LSP
GCGTAGAGCGGGACGGCGGTCACGCGTCCCGCAGCGGCTGCGCCGAGGCCGCTCTGCCGCAGGGCGGCCTCGAGCAGCGCCGGGTCGAATACGGAATAAGCGCCCATTCCGTATTCGACCAGCTTGTAATCTCCGCTCTCTGTCGCGGAGATGATGAGGTAGCCGCGCGGCGTTCCAGCCGCACCGCCGGCGGCTACGGTGACGAGCCAGCTGTGCGTGCCCGGTCCCAGCGGCTCGATGGCGGCGCCGGCGCCAGCCCAAGCCGTAAACGGCTCGGACTGGGCCAGCTTGTCGATGGCCTCGGCGGCAAAGCGCCGCAGCGCCTCCGGCGCTGGCGTATCCGCCGTGGCCCGCAGCGTCGCCAGCGCGACCGTCCCCGTCCACGCGCCGGCCGCGCTGCCTGTGCCTTCGGCGGCCGCTGCGCCCAGGCCGCCAAGCCCTCCCGCTGTGCTGGCTGCACTATATAAGATGCTTGCGCATAAGAGAATTTTGCAAGTAATCGATCGTTTCTTCAGGTTGGTTCGGGAATAACGCGGTTTCAGCATGAGATCGCCTCCCTGGCAATTCGTTTGGCACCTAGGCCTGTAGATTTCGATGGCTTGTCCATTGTACCGAAGCCGGTTCAAAAAGGATGTTACAACCTGTCGCGCGGATGGGCGGCCAGCCGCTTCTATTTTTGCGGTCTTTTAGCGAGATCCGTCTATTTGTCGTCACCTCGGCGAACGCAGATGAAAGATGCCGCAGCCCAAGGCGGATACGACAATTCTCGGCTCGTATTGCCAGCGGATTTCCTCCCGTCTCGCTTCATATTGCTCCGTTGCGCCTTGTGCCCGCTCGGGTTCAGGATCCTTGATCAGATCCTTGTAATAGGCGTCGATCAGCGCCAGCTCATCGCTCAGCCGTTCGCGGGCTTCCTTCGCCCAGCTGTCGTCGTAGGCCTGGATCCGTTCGGTCAGACGCTGCTCGAGTGCCAAGCGACCGGCATCCAAGGACAGCCGGGTAGGCTCGATATGGATATTCTCCGGCAATCGGGGAACCAGCGGTTTGCCCGCGATCCGCGACTGAAACGATTCATCGACCGTACCAGACTGCAAGGATACTCCGTAAAAATGGAGCTCCTCCCGCTTCATATCGCAGCAGAACTCCACTTTAAAGCAAACCCCGAGCCACGGCTCATAGGCGGCGGGCAGCAGGGCGGTTCGCTGCCGTGGCCCCGGCTCCTCGAACAAGTACACGTAGCGGCCGCCTTTTCGCGCCGCCTCAAAAATCTGTTTGAGCCGCGGGCTGCCAAACGCCAGCTCTTCGCGCTGAATCCGTCCGGGGCCAAGCACCGGCAGCGGCCGGACCGCGCCAAAGTAACGCCCCAGCAGGGTGTCCTCCTGGGCGGTTTCCATCGGTTGCCCGGCGTTCGCCTGCTCTTGAGCTGCTTTCGCTTTCTCAGCCGCTTGATGCGCCTCCGGGTCAAAAATAAACGAAAACGACATCGTTTCCGGCTCCGCTCCGGTCCGATCGATGAACCCCCAATAATAAGGGCGGTTCGTCAAATCGCGGTCGGCGCGGGGGGAGAGCTTCACCGTGACGTGATGGGGCGATTTTTCGAGAAACTGGCATTCCGTCGCTTCCAAATAAGTCATCACAAAATCGCGAATCTGCTCTCGGGTCATCGACATAACCGTTTAACCTCCCAAGAGCTGCTGCAGGCCGCCGCTGTCCCCGCGGTCTTCGGCTTCTGCATCCAGCTCGGATTTAATCGTATCGAACTCGCGTCCCAGCGAATCGACGCGGCTGGCGATTTCCTCGTCGCTGCCGGATTCCAGAATGATTTGGTAGAGGCTTTTTTCCAGGGAATGCTGCTTCTCGAACCGTTCCAATATCACATCCAGGTGGCCGATGACCATTTCGAACATATTGATCTTCTCATGCAGCAAGTGAAGGATGTGTTCTTCAATCGTGCCTTTGGTGGACAGGTTATAAATATGGACGTCATTGGTTTGCCCCAAACGATGGACGCGGCCAATCCGCTGCTCCACACGCATCGGGTTCCACGGCAAGTCGAAGTTGATCATCTGGTGGCAAAACTGCAGATTGATCCCTTCGCCGCCCGCTTCAGTAGCGATCATGACCTGAGCGCGGCCGCGGAACAGGTCCATCATCCAGTCTTTTTTGCCGCGATTCATTCCGCCCCGATACGGCACCGCCGTCATCCCGCGCTCGCGGAAGTATTTCAGCAAATACTCCTGCGTCGCACGATACTCGGTGAACACGATCACCTTGTCGTTCATCTCGCGGATCAGCTCCATCGCTTTCTCCGCTTTGCTATTGGCCTTGATCTGACGGATCAGGTCGACGAGATCCCATATCCGGTCGCGGATCGGGGAGTCTGGAGCAAGCTTCTTCGACAAGTTCACCAGTGTGACAAACACAGCGTCGCGGCTGCTGCACACCTCGCGCTGCAAGGTGACAAGGGACAGCATGCTGTTCAGGTCGCCGCCGTTGGCCTGATATTGGTCTTTGACAAAGGAAGTGACCCCATCATACAGATTCTTCTCCTCAGGGGATAACTCCACATCGATGTTGCGGACGATCCGCTTGGTGAATTCCAACTCTCCGTCGCCGCGCCGGTTACGGATCATGACCTTGGCCAGCTCATCCTTCAACTGCTCCTCATTCTTCGGCAGCCGCTTGTCAACGACGAAGTTGGCGGCAAACTCGCTTTGACCGCCCAGTTGTCCCGGCTTCAGGAGCGTGATCAAGTTAAACAGCTCGCCGAGGTCGTTTTGCACCGGGGTGGCGGTGAGGAGCAGACAATATTTTTTTCGCAGCTGCAGCATGAACTGGTAATTTGACGTTTTCTTATTCTTCAGCTTATGGGCTTCGTCCACGATCACCAGGTCATATTCGTTGTTCAGCAAAATGTTCTTATGCGGGTCGCGCTTTGCCGTGTCCATGGATGCAACCACCACGTCGTTGTGCCAAGAATGCTCCTTCTTCTGGGCAACGGCCGGAATGCCGAACTTCTGGTTTAGCTCCCGAACCCATTGCAGCACCAAGGAGGCCGGCACCAAGATCAACGCTTTTTTCACTAATCCGCGCACGATATATTCCTTTAAAATTAAGCCCGCTTCGATCGTCTTCCCAAGCCCCACCTCGTCGGCTAAAATAGCCCGTCCGCGCATCTCGAACAGGACTTTGCGAGCGGTTTCGGTTTGATGGGGCAGCGGCGTGACGTTGTGCAGATGCTTTAGGCACTGCATCTCCTCAAAGCTTGTGACAAGCGAAGCGGATTCGGCCTCAAGGGCAAGGTTAAACAGCTTCCAATCGTCCCAGGGGCCGCCCTTTTGATGCCGGGTCTTAAGTTCGTTGAACCAGCTCCGGTCGAAGTCGATGGGAATCGGGGCGTGCAGGTCTGGCAACGCGGCCGGTTGGGGGGAAGGGCCGGAGGGATGAGGATTCATAGTTGTAAAACCTCCCTTTCGGTGCGTATTTGTCGGCTCGATTACGGAGAGAAAAGATCCGAATCTGGCAGATCTTGTGCTTAAATTGCAGACGTAGGTGTAGTATGGACGAAAAGGAAGGAGTTCATAACCTCGGATGGTTAGGTGCGGGGATTAGCGCATGAAAAAACCAGCCAGAGGCCCTCTCCCTGACCGGCAACTAAAGTTGTCTATTTTATGTTTCAACTAACTTGCTACACGTTTCCGATATTCGTTGGCACTTACACCGGTATAAGCTTTAAAACGCTTGTAGAACCAGTCAATTTCCGTATAACCCACCTCACCTGCTATCTCGTAGACTTTAAGTTCGGTGTTGGCTAGCAGCCATTTGGCTCTCTCCATACGCTGAATGAACAAGTATTCATTAAAACTCATATTTTCATGAAGTTTGAACTTCTGCCCCAGATAGGATCGGTTGAAGTGGAAGCGGTCGGATATTTCCTTTAGCGTGATATTTTTATGGAGCCGTTGGTTCACATACTTCTTCACTTGATGAATGATATCGTCCTTATGTTTTTTGTGTTTCGCACATACTTTGGTTACGCTCTGCATCAACTCTTCCGCAGGCAAGGTGCTTGGCAAGTAGTCGCTAACCCGAAGCTTGAGGGCTTTACGAATGATCATAAAGTCCAAGGAGTCCTCAATGACAATAATAGGGAAGTGGTGCTGTTGTCGAATTTGTCTGCAACATTCCAGACCTCTGTAGAGATTTCCGTTTAAATTAATCATGGCGAGTGAATAAGGGGTTTCCTGGAGTAAATCCATCAAGGCGTCACCATCATGTTCACAACGATCCCAATGGACCCCGTATTTATGCCAGTCAAGGTTGTGAAGGAAGTCGCTATGGCTTGAGCAATTTAGATGGATATAGAGCGCCTTCATCATCATCATTCCCTCCCCATTCGATTCAGCACATCGGCCTAAAGAGCAGTTGCACTGTTTATGATTACGCTTTCATTATGTCTTCAGTTCATGCACTCTACAATGTACCATTTTTTAGATTTCTACCCGTTCTTTACTCTTTGGCACAGCGGGAATTCGATTCGTCAGCTTGGCGCTTGCTATCTAACGTTGCACAGGTGGAAAATCTCGATTTCCCCCGGTTGTTGCTCCGAAATGTAAGGGCTACACTATGGGTGAATATGGACCAATCATTACTAAACTTGGAGAGGGGATAAGAGATGCGTGTTCGCAAAGTAATGGTTTTGATTTTGGGATTGTTGTTGATTCTTTCCGCATGTAGCGGAGGGGCAGGCAATGGATCTCAAAATGCTTCTGAACCCGGAACGAATCGTGTTAATGAGAGCACGAATGAGGGTACCGATCATGGTGCAAACACGGGGGAAGAAGAGGGGGTTTATCGAACACCGGAGATGGAATTCGATTTAGGGGGCAAAACGATCAAGATCGTTTCCTGGTGGGATATGACCATCCCGGAGAATAATCCGGACAATATTCAGCGCAAGAAGAACCTGGAAGCCTTGATGGAGAAGCATAACTTCAAGGTAGAATATGTGCCTATTGATTTCGGAGAGTATCAAGATAAAGTGACAGCTTCTCTTATCGCGGGTGAACCGATTGGCGATATTGTGCGATTAGGCAAGAACTATACGATTCCAATGCTGGTCAAACAGGATTTGCTGTGGCCTGTGGATCAGTACACCAAGAACACCCGGGCTTTTGACCAGTTACCCACTAAATTCTTCTCTTATGAAGGAAAAGGATATGGATTTAGCGAGACACGGGGAAATTTGGTGCAAGGAATTTTCTACAATCGCACGCTGATGAATCAGTTGGGGCTCAAACCGCTTCAAGAATATGTTAATGAGGATACATGGAATTGGGATACCTTTATTGAAGTGGCCAAAAGCGCGAACAAGGATACCAACAACGACGGTAAGCTGGATACTTGGGGGTTAGCGAGCTCTTCCCTGATCGAGCATGCCCTATATTCCAATAACACGGGTTTGACCAGAGAAGACAAGCAAATCCTTGATGATCCGGCTACATTGGAAGCGCTTAATTTTGTCTCTAGGCTAAATACCGAGAAAGTTGGACGACCCAAGGAAGGCGGGGACTGGACAGAACCAGGCCAGTTCTTCCGTCAGGGGAATACGCTGATGTATGCAGGTGCTTTCTATGAACTGAGCGGGATTAAGACAGATATGCCAGATTATGATATCGGCTTCGTTCCATTTCCTAAAGGGCCAAGTGCAAAAACGTACCACTCACTTGAGGGGGACTATCAGGCTTTAACGATCCCTAAAACGGTCAGCAATCCGGAACAACTTCTCTATATTTGGGAGAAAATCAACGACATCGATTCCATCTATGATTACCCGGATCAAGCGGACTTTGAGACGGCATTTACGACGGAGGATGACCTTAACAATGCCCGTACAGTAGTGGAAAACCTGATCGTCTTGGATCATAGAGCTTATCCAAATCTTCCGTATTGGGAATTCGTGGCCGAGCTGAATGAGGGAGTATCTGTATCCACCCTCGTTGAAAAATATAAAGCAACCTTCCAATCAGCCATCGACGAAGTATATGGTCCTTAATATTTGGTCGGTCATGTGTTGAAAGGTTCGTCCTTGTACAGAGTACTTCTCTGCTACAGGGACGATCGCTAGATGGATTAATGTTGGGGAGGGGAGCCATTGAACACTCGAAAGAAGCGCTTTGGCAGCGCCATACTCGTCACCGCCATATTTTTTTTATTTCTTTGGGCCGTTTATCCTGCTGATTCGGGAACAAGGTTCTATGTTCAAGCCTCTGCCGACTTTATCGCGATCACCAATACGGAAGGAAATAACGGGTACATTCAGTATCTGGAAAACTATGCTTCTGCGAAGCGTCCGGACCGTATCATCCGGATCGAGGGTGAATCTTTTGTACACACCGATGGAGAAGGCTTCGAGATCGTTAACCATCTGCATGGTTTGAACGGAACAGCGGTCATTACCCCGGAGACAGGAGCGATATCTTGGGAGGTCGATGTGGATGAACCTGGACTATATCATGTTCGCATCCACTATTTCCCGATGGAAGGGAAAAGCTCAGCGATCGAAAGACAGTTTGCCATTAACGATGTAGTTCCTTTCAAGGAGGCAGAGATCATCCTGTTTGACAGGATATGGAGCAATCGTGACCAAGAAATCAGACGGGATAACCGGGGCAATGATTTACGACCAAGACAGGTCGAACAGCCTGCCTGGCAGCTAGCATCATTTCATGACAGATATGGCTACTACGATGAGCCTTATTCCTTTTATTTCGACAAGGGCAAGCAAAAGCTTTCACTAACGTCCTTGAGAGAACCGATGGCGATTGATTATATCGAGTTATATCAGAGCCCAGTTCATAAAACGTACAAGGAATTAACGAAAGATTATGAGAGCGACGGCGTGAAGCCAGCTCAAGGTCAATACATTGTCATCCAGGCGGAAGATGCGGTACGGAAATCGTCTCCCACCTTGTATCCGTTGTCTGACCGCTCTAGCCCGACCGTTGAACCCTACGATGTCTCCAAAATGAGAGTGAATACGATTGGGGGAGTCAACTGGAAACTTCCAGGGCAATGGATTGAGTGGGAGTTCGAGGTGGAAGAAGACGGTTTATATCAGATTGCCTTAAAGCAGAAACAAAACCAGCTTCGCGGTGTCTATGCCACTCGAAGCCTGATGATTGACGGTGAGTATCCTTTTCATGAAATGAAGCGAATTCGTTTCCAATATAGCCGGGACTGGCAAATGAATGTCCTGGGCGAGGAGGAGCCTTATCTATTTCATTTGACCAAGGGAACACATACCCTCCGAATGATGGTATCCCTTGGCGACATCGCTCCCCTGTTGCAAACAATTGAGTCCAGCGTTCTGGAACTCAATGAGATGTACCGCAAAATACTCATGATTACTTCAAACAAGCCGGATAAGTATCGGGATTATCAGTTGGAGAAACGAATCCCCGATATGATTGAGGTGTTCAGTCATCAGGCAGAGATCATTCAGAGTGTAGCTGATTATTTGGAAGAAGCCACAGGACAACGAAGCGATAAGGTGGCTGTTTTGCATACGATGGTGCGGCAACTGAGGGAGTTTGTGGATCAACCTGAGACGATCGCCAAGCGGCTGGATACGTATAAAGTGAACGTAGGTGGACTTGGCACCTGGATGTTGACGGTGAAGGAACAACCTCTCTTGCTGGATTATCTGATCATTCATTCACCGGATCAAAAACTGCCGAAGGCCGATGCCTCGTTGATCGAAGTTGCCAAACATGAGTTAGGCGCCTATGTAGCTTCGTACACCGAGGATTACGATACAATTGGCAACACCGGAGATGGTAAAGATGCAATTACTGTATGGGTAACGACGGGACGCGATCAGGCTCAGGTGTTGAAAGGATTAATTGACGATACGTTTACACCCGAATCAGGCATTCCCGTGAAATTGCGGTTAGTTCCAGGAAATATTCTTCTTCCTGCGACCCTTGCAGGAGAAGGGCCAGATGTGGCGATGCAAATCGGTGAGGATGTACCGGTCAACTATGCGATGCGGGGTGCAGCAGCCGACTTGACTACATTCGACGATTTCGAGAAAGTGGCCACCCGTTTCCGTGACAGTGGACTAGAACCTTATAAGTACAACGGGGGAATCTACGCCTTGCCGGAGCAACAGATCTTCCCGATGCTGTTCTATCGCAAAGATATTTTGAAAGAGCTGGGATTAGAACCGCCTGAAACCTGGCAAGATGTCTACCACATGATTTCCGTTCTTCAAAAGCATAATATGGAATTTTACTTGCCGCTGGAAGCGATTAATGCAAGGCCGAACGCGACTTTGGTTCCGAATGCAACGTTTGCCATGCTGCTATATCAAAACGGCGGGGAGTTTTATCGTGATCAGGATACGAAAAGTGCGCTCGACTCGGATATTTCCATGCAAGCCTTCAAGCAGTGGACGCAGTTCTATACGAGTTATAAATTCCCGCTGCAGGCGGACTTTCCCAATCGTTTTCGGACAGGCGAGATGCCGATTGGGATTGCGGATTATACAACGTATAACCTGCTGACCGTCATGGCTCCGGAGATTAAGGGGCTGTGGGACTTTACCATGGTTCCGGGGACGGTTCGTGAGGATGGCGCCGTGAATCATGAAGTGGCCAGTCACACCACGGCGGTCATGATTCTTGAGAATTCCAGTCACAAGACAGAAGCATGGGAATTTATCAAATGGTGGACTTCAAAAGACATTCAAATCGCTTATGGGCGCGAAATGGAAGGGTTGATGGGGGAGGCTGCCCGTTATCCGACGGCCAATTTCCATGCACTTGAAGAGTTGCCTTGGCCGATGAAGGATTACCGCAATCTGGAGAACCAGTGGAAGTGGGTGCGAGGTATTCCGCAGGTACCAGGAGGTTATTTCACAGGAAGACATCTGGACAATGCATTTAGAAAAGTGGTCAATGCGAACGAAAATCCGCGAGAGGCTTTATCTGATTATATCCTGTATATCAATGATGAAATCGAGATTAAGCGGAAGGAGTTCAATTTGCCGATTCGCAGGGAGGTTCGGTAATCGATGCAAGGAGAATCAGCCATTCAAACCGCGAAGAGCCTCACACCTCATAGCAAAGAGAAGAAGAATCGCTGGGTCAACCTCAAAAGGGAACTGAAACGAAGCAAACATTACTATGTGCTGATGAGCCCATTTATGATCATCTTCTTTCTGTTCACCGTCATCCCGGTTGTCGCTTCCTTCGTTCTTAGTTTCTTTTACTTTAACATGCTGGAAGCTCCAAGGTTTATCGGTTGGCAGAACTACTCCAGATTGTTCCTGGGCGATGATATCTTCTTGATTGCTTTGAAGAATACATTGATGTTTGCGGTCATTACGGGCCCCATCAGTTATATCGCTTGCTTTGTATTTGCCTGGATTATTAATGAGCTATCGCCAAAAGTGCGAGCGATCATGACATTGATCTTTTATGCTCCTTCGATATCCGGTAACGTGTATTTTATTTGGCTCATCATTTTCTCCGGGGATAGTTACGGGTATTTAAACGGATTCCTGATGAAAATTGGCATTATTCTGGAGCCGATTCAATGGCTGCTCGATGAGAAATACATTCTTGGGATCGTCATCATCGTACAGCTTTGGCTGAGTCTGGGAACCAGCTTTCTGGCGTTTATCGCCGGTCTGCAAACCCTTGACAAATCGCTGATTGAGGCCGGAGCGATGGATGGCATCAAGAATCGCTGGCAGGAGTTGTGGTATATTACGCTACCGTCGATGAGACCGCAGCTTATGTTTGGGGCCGTCATGCAGATTACGACTGCTTTTGCCGTCGCGGAAATCTCCATCGCTCTAGCCGGTTTTCCGAGTGTAAATTATGCGGCACACACGATAGTTACCCATCTGATGGACTATGGTACCATTCGCTTTGAATTAGGCTATGCCTCGGCAATTGCGACTTTCCTGTTCTTGCTGATGGTAGGAACGAACAAGTTAACGCAAAAAATGTTGAGAAAGATAGGTGAGTAACGTTGACAGCCAAAATGATCCTTCATAAGTTCCGGATCAAAAGAACGCTGAATCGCTCCTTGACCGTTAACTTCTTGCTGTTTGCGTTTCTCACGCTGTTCGGCGCTTTTATGGCCCTTCCTTTGATCTATGCCGTGAATAACGCGTTTAAACCGCTGGACGAATTGTTTATATTTCCTCCGCGATTTTTCGTAAGGAATCCAACTATCGATAACTTTCTGGACTTGATTGCGTTAATGGGGAATTCCTGGGTTCCGTTGTCTCGTTATTTTGCGAACACCTTTTTCATTACCTTGATCGGCACGGCCGGTCATATCTTGCTGGCATCTGCAGCGGCTTATCCGTTGGCCAAGTATCAGTTTCCGGGTTCAAAAATGCTCTTCTCGATTGTCGTACTTGCGCTGATGTTTTCGCCTCACGTGACTGCGATTCCGAACTACATGGTCATGTCTAAGCTGGGCTGGATTAATACTCATGCTTCGCTCATCGTCCCCGCTTTGGCATTTCCTTTGGGGCTGTTTCTGATGAAGCAATTTATGGAACAAATCCCTGACGCTTTGCTTGAAGCGGCCAAAATTGATGGCGCCAGTGAGTATCGCATCTTCTGGTCGATCGTTATGCCGAATGTGAAACCTGCCTGGTTGACATTGATGATTTTACAGTTCCCTTACTTGTGGGGAAGTAATGGAGGCAACTTCATCTATAGTGAGAATTTGAAAACCTTGCACTTTGCGTTGGGACAGATTACAGAAGGGGGAATTGCAAGAGCTGGTGTTGCGGCAGCCGTTGCATTACTTCTGATGATCGTTCCGATTACGCTCTTTGTCATCTCCCAGAGTAGCGTCATGCAGACGATGGCGACTTCCGGAATGAAGGATTAGGAAGGAGGCATGTCTCAAGTGATGAACATCGTGAAGAAGTGGAAAGCGCCTCTAGTGATATGGATCTGTTGTATGCTGGGAGTCGGTTCTCTGGCTGGGCAGGCCAGTGCCGAGGGGGAACAGGATACTTATAATTTCTCATACTGGAAGGATGCGACTCCAGCGCCACATGCTTATTTGGCAACGGAATTGTTCAGTGGTTTGGAATTGGGGACGGGGCAATTCAAGGAACCGAACGATTTACATGTTACCAGAGACAATCAGGTTTTTATTCTTGATTCTGGGAACAACCGAGTTGTCATTCTGGATGATCAGTTGAAGATGGTCACCATTTTGGATTCTTTTATAAAGGATGGAGTGCCAGATACATTTAAAAATCCGCAAGGCATCTTCGTCTCGGATCAAGGGGATGTACTCATCGCGGACACGGGAAATAACCGGGTGGTTCACCTGGATTCTAATTTTCAACTGATTAAGATGATTGATTCCCCGGAGTCTGATCTAATAAAAGATAATTTTAAGTTTGAGCCGCTCCGTGTGGTGATGGATCAGGCAAAACGGATTTACGTCATGGCTGGTGGCGTCTTTGACGGATTTATGGAATTTAATGCAGAAGGAAGTTTTACCTCCTTCATCGGTGCGAACCGTGTTCATGTTGATCCTATCGAATATTTCTGGAAGCAAATTTCAACCAAAACCCAGCGTAGCCAGATGGTGATGTTTACTCCTACGGAATTTACCAATCTGGATATTGATTCAGAAGGATTTATTTATGCAACGAATGCAGATCAATGGGGAGACAACATTAAGAAGCTTAATGCACAAGGCAATGACATTTTAAGAAGAACAGGGTACTTCGACCCGCAAGGTGATATTTATTACCGCAGCAAGGAAGGACCACCCAGACTGATTGATGTTGATGTGTCAGATAGCGAGATCTATTCGGTCCTTGACGCGACAAGAGGGCGGGTATTTACCTATACCGGGGACGGCCATCTGATGTATGTGTTTGGCGGGATCGGTAATCAAATGGGTCAGTTTCATACGCCTGTTGCCATCGAACGGCTTGGCGATGATTTCCTTGTATTGGATAAGGCACTGGGTGAGATTACCGTATTTCGCTCTACGGAATATGGACGCACCTTAAATGAAGCGGTCAAAAGTTACTACCGTGGTGAGGAAGAGCGGGCTTACGAGCTGTTCAGTCAAACGATCACCAGGAATGCCAATCTGGAATTTGCATACGCAGGGATCGGCAAGGCGCTGTTGCGGCAGGGAGAGTATGAGGAAGCCATGAAGAACTTTAAGCGTAGCATGGACACCAGGAACTACTCGAAAGCCTTCCTGCTCTATCGCAAGGAGATTATGAGAGAGCATTTTCCGTGGATCATGACCCTTTGCGTACTGACCATATGTAGCATTTATGCGTTCGTAAGAGTTCGCAAAATCACCGTCAGAAAAAAGGGGGCTTCTGTGTGAATAAGGACTGGTACCGCTTCCCCTTGCGGCTCATTATCCATCCCTTTGAGGGCTTTTGGGATCTGAAATATAACCTTGACCGAAAGTTTACGCTAATGATTTCCTTCGGTGTGCTGTTGTTGCTTGTATTAACCAACATCTTAGGGAGTCAATATCGCGGTTTTATTGTAAATATTTACAATCCCGAACAGATGAACAGCATCATGGAAGTTCTTTATGTGATTATCCCGGTGCTGTTCTGGTGCGTGGCGAATTGGTCATTGACGACTTTGATGGATGGAGAAGGGAAATTTGTCGAAATATTCACCTCGACTTGCTTTGCACTCCTGCCGCTGATCCTTATCCAATTTCCATGGATCTGGCTGAGTAATCTGATATCGCTGGAAGAAGCTGCTTTTTTTCACTTTTCCAATTCGGCTGCCTTGCTCTGGTTTATATTTTTGCTGTTTATCGGAAATATGACGGTGCATCAGTTCTCCCCATCCAAAACGATGGGAACGATTCTATTGACCCTGGTGGCTATGGGGTTTATGGCTTTTATCTGTTTGCTATTCTTCAGCCTGGTCCAGCAAATCGTGGCCTTCGTATCCGTCATTTATCAAGAATTGGTGATGAGAATTTAAGGAGGAGGTAAGATGAGCATATCCGCTAGGTACGTTCTGCTTGTTATCAGTATGCTGACAGCGTTGCTCATGGGCGGATGTTCGGATGGACCCGATCAGAATGGGGATGAAAGCGAAGAGGTGAAAGCGACCTTTGAGACGGGAGCCACACTTACAGCATCGTTCGTCAATCCCCGCGTTAGGGGATTGAAAGGCATCGTGGAGAATGATCAACTGCAACTTCTCGCGGATGATCAGACGGGTGTTATTGCCATTGTTCATAAGGCAAGCGGAGAGGTTTGGCTGAGTAACCCTCAGGATCGAGATACAGATCCGCTGGCCTCTGGTGTGAACAAGAGCTTGTTGTCTGCTCAACTCAAGCTTGATTATTATAATAATTTCGGACAGCTAAACTCTGTCAATTCGTATTCCGACAGCGCTGTCTACGAGCAAATCGGAATGGAAAAAATCGAACATGGCCTCCGGGTCAATTATCGGTTTGGTGCAGACCAAAAAACGATCGATGATATGCCCATGAAAATCAGCAAATCGCGCTTTGAGAATCTGTTAAGCAAGCTGGACCGTACGGGGCAACGGACGTTAAAGATTGCTTACACAGAGGATGCGGAGCATTCGGTATATGTTCGCTCCGACGGCGCGCTTAAGGGGCTTCAGCTTGAACGTGCGTTAAAGGCTATGGAAGATGCGGGATATACGGAAGAGGATTTATTATACGACATTGAGGAGAATCAGTTAAACCAAACCAAACCCGAAGCGCGTATCTTCCATGTTTCAATTGAATACACCTTGGACGGCGACCATTTGATTGCGAAAATTCCAGCATCCAGCATTGATTTTCCGGAGGAGTTTCCGATTCATACGATTTCATTTCTGAGCTTCTTCGGTGCCGGCGGGTTAGCAGAGAAGGGATCGATTCTTGTTCCAGATGGTTCGGGGGCACTAATCCATTTTAATAACGGAAAGACAAGATATCCTTCCTATCAACAGAATGTGTATGGGACCGATCGGAGTGTCAGCAAATTAGACACGGAAGAGTATAGCCAGACCGTCAGACTTCCGGTATTTGGGTTGATTAAAGAGAACGGCGCCCTGCTTGGTATCATTGAGGAAGGGGCTGCAGTTGCGACGATCAATGCGGATGTAAGTGGCAGATTGAATAGTTATAACTATGTCTATCCGTCCTTCACCGTCGTGAACAAAGGGGATTTGAGCCTGGATGCTAACGGTCAGCAACGCACCATTCCGAAGTTCCAGGAACATCCGATGAACAGCGATTTCACCGTTCGCTATGCTTTCTTAGATCAACAATCAGCTTCTTATCAAGGAATTGCTGATTATTATCGGCAGTATCTGGAGCAGCAAGGCGGATTTGCTGCACTAGCCGAGGCCAGGGAGGAGAAAACCCCCTTTTATCTGCAGCTGGTGGGAAGTATTAGCAAGAAGAAGCATTTTGCAGGCATTCCCTATCAGGCATTAGAGCCACTGACGACCTTTGAACAAGCGCAAATCATTGTGACAGAGTTGAAGGAGAGAGGTGTCGGTGACATCAAGTTAAGGTATAGTGGCTGGTTCAATAAGGGGCTGGATCATACTGTTCCGAGTCATATCTCGGTAGACAGGAAGCTGGGCGGAGATAAGGGGCTAAGACAACTGATTTCTTTTGCCAAGGGAAACGATGTAACGTTATATCCTGATGTCGCCTTTCTCACCGCGCTGTCAGGCTCCCAATTTAATGAAGCCAAGAAAGCATCCCGAACGCTTCGCGGCGTTCCTGCAGAGATTTATCCGCTCGATCTGGCATTAAATTGGCGGGATCGCTCGAAACCGCCTGCTTATGTGATATCCCCGCGATACATTAACGATTATACGGAGCAATTTTTAAAGGATTTCCATAAGTATGATGCTGTTGGCATCTCACTTAGCGATTTGGCTTCCCAGTTAGACAGCGATTTTCGGAAACGCCGTCAAATTGACCGTACGGAATCCGAGCAGCGCTCTGTGGAAGCCTTGCATCAAATGGCTGCTGCCCAATTGAAGATGATGGCTGACGGTGGAAATGCCTACGCCCTGCCTTATCTGACCGATGTTACCTATGCCCCGATGTCGAGCAGCCGTTTCAAGATTGAAGATGAGGAAATTCCATTCTATCAAATGGTGGTGCGCGGACATCTGGATTATACCGGGGAGCCTTATAATTTGTCGGCATACCCCAATGCCAATCAATATATTCTGAAGACGTTGGAGTACGGCTCAGGTGTTTATTTCGAATGGTTTTATGCACCTAATCACAAAATCAAGGATACGAAATTCAACAGGCTGTATTCCGCCAATTATGAACTATGGATGGATGAAGCCGTTCGCATCTATAAGGAAGTGAATGAATTTCTATCCAAGGTTCGCCATGAGCCGATCGCGCAGCATGAGAAACTAACGGATGGCGTCTATAAAACGGTCTATGGGAACGGCAATTATGTCATTGTCAATTATAACCGTACTCCGGTGGAGGCAGGGGGCGTTCGGATTGAAGCCGAAAGCTATATGACGGGTGGTGAAGCGCCATGAAGTTCATCATGCGGAAATTGGGAGCGGATCAATGGAGTTATCGGAAACAGAAGGCTTTATGGGGATTTATCTACGTGCTTCCCTGGCTACTTGGCTTCATCCTGTTCTTCCTGATCCCTCTGCTTACATCGCTGATATACAGCTTCAGTACGGTCAACGCTAATTCCCAGGGGGTTAGCTCCACCTGGACTGGGTTTAATAATTACATGACGGCCTTCACCGTCAACACCAACTTCAACCGAAAGCTTACTGAGGCAATTGTCAATATGGTGGTTAACGTACCGCTCATTGTAATTTTCAGCTTGTTCATCGCCGTCGTGTTGAACCAGAAATTTATTGGTCGCTCTTTTGCGAGATCGATATTTTTTCTCCCGGTTATTCTTACATCTGGTGTAATTTTGACCTTGGAAAGCACCAGTCTTGTTATGGCAGTTAACGAGCAAAATGCGACCTCAGGGAGTTTAATTAATGTATTAAGCAGCTTTGAATTAAAGCGATTGATGCTTGAAGTTGGTGTCAGTGAGACGATTGTCAACTACTTGACAGGAGCTGTGGATCGAATCTATGAAATTGTAAGTCTCTCCGGCGTTCAGATTCTGATTTTTCTGGCAGGTATTCAGACGATTTCTCCACAGCTTTATGAAGCTTCCAAGATCGAGGGAGCGACAGGGTATGAGGCTTTCTGGAAAATCACTTTTCCGATGGTTAGCCCGCTCATTCTCGTGAATATGATCTATACGATCATCGACTCGTTCTCGCAAAATGAGCTCGTCACTTTAATTCGAACTACAGCTTTCTCCCAATTTGATTTCGGTCTAAGCTCGGCGATGGCCTGGATTTATTTCTTAGCCATTTCACTCATATTGCTGATCAGTACGTACCTCGTATCCAGGAAGATCTTTTACCACGAATAGAAAAAGGTGAGCGCACATGTTCGTTTCGTATTGGTTATCCCTTGAAAATTGGAAACGATGGCTCTGGTCATTCATTCGATTCACGCTGATCACAGGTTTGTCCTTCGTTATTTTATATCCAATTTTGCAGAAGATTTCGACAGCCATTAAAGATCGGACCGATCTGTACTCCCCGATTGTTGTGTGGATTCCAGAACATTTCACAATGAACAATTTTCGCGATGCGATTGCGATTATGGATTACTGGCACACGCTCTTTAACACGTTCACGCTGTCAGCCACAACGACCTTCCTGACGGCGGCCTCTTGCGCACTTGCGGGATATGGCTTTGCCAGGTTGAAGTTTAAGGGGAGCAATATTTTGTTTGCCTGCGTGATTCTGACTATCCTGGTTCCACCCACGACGATTTTGATCCCGATTTATTTGAATCTGAAAGATTTTACGTTGCTGGGGGTCATTCCACTTCTGACCGGCAAGTCGGTCAACATGCTCAACAGTTATTGGCCGTTTGTTTTGACTTCGCTGACGGCCAGCTCGCTGAAGGCCGGGCTATATATCTTTATCTTCCGTCAATTCTTCCGTGGGATTCCCAAGGAAATAGAGGAAGCGGCCTATATTGATGGAGCTGGGGTTGGTAAGACATTTATGCGCATCATGTTACCTAATGCGATTCCAGCGATCATGACGACAGCGTTATTCTCTTTCGTATGGCAATGGAATGACAGTTTCTATACAACCACTTACTTAACATCAAGCAAAGTCATGTCCACCCAACTGTCGTCTTTACCTTATAACTTGTCGATTCTGCTAGGTGGTGATCCATCCAAGGAAGATCCTTTTTACCTAAGCATGGTTCAGGATACGGGAATTTTGTTGGCCATTCTGCCGCTTATCATTATTTACTTGTTCGTTCAGCGGTACTTTGTAGAAAGTATTGAGCGTACAGGAATTGTAGGCTAGTTATTGCAGGGCAACCGAAGATAGATACTCCTTATATGAAACCGCCAAACTTTGTCATGGAACGATGACCTTCCTCTTCCTGAGGTGGAAATTCGCTCCATTAGGGGTTGGCGGTTTTTTGCTGTGCCTGGAAGAAGTGTTGGATGGATCATCAAGTGGTAAAGAACGGGATATGATGTAAACAGAAGGGTATTGATAGATAGTGGAATTTAAGTATAATTATACAATCAATCTATGGGAGAGGGTGGTCTCGGTTGCTGATTCGGGGGAAGAATATATCCAAATTCATGGTGATCGCTTTGGTATCAGGTTTGATCCTGGTGCCCGTGTACGGTTATCAAAGTAACCATGATCAGCTTCATCAGGAGCCGGTAACATCCAGTGAGAATGTGTATGCCGATATGTATTTGAGCAAATATGATCCGCCAGTCGAAGTCTCTTTGGTGAGGGAATTGGATGATGGTTTGGAAGATATTATAGAAGCGTTGCCTGATGAGACGATCGATGATAATCGTTGGAGTCAATTATATGAGCAAGTGCTTGGGATTAAACTCAACAATGATTGGGTCGTAAGAAGTGAGCAGTACCACAAAAAGCTAGGGATTGTATTGGCTTCCGGGAACATCCCGGACATCGTGAAAGTGAATGCCCAGCAGCTCAGACAATTGAGTCACGCCGGATTGATTCAGGACTTGACGATAGCCTATGAGAAATACGCCTCTCCACTAACGCAAGAGGTTCTCCAGCAAGAGGGAAGCGGTACATTGGAGTCGGGAATGATCAACGGTAAACTGATGGGCATTCCGTTGACGGATGCTTCGATTGAACGCGCAGTATTTCTTTGGATCAGAACTGATTGGCTAGAGCGATTGGGGCTACAAGCTCCGAAGACCATGGATGACGTATTAATGATTTCGAAAGCGTTTACAGAAATGGACCCGGATCAAAATGGCCTGCAAGATACGTATGGGCTGGCGGCTACGAACTACTTATGGGACCCTGTCATGGGATTGGGCGGATTTATGGCCGGTTATGGGGCTTACCCGAATATCTGGCTGGAGGATGGACATGGAAAGCTCGTTTATGGAGGAATTCAGCCAGAGGTGAAGGAGGCTCTGAAGGCACTGCAGGAGATGTATCGGAACCACGAAATTGACAGCGAGTTTATTTTCAAAAATGGAAGTAAGGCAAAGCAGCTTATTACGGATGGGAAAATTGGAATGGTTTACGGGGAACAATGGAGTTCCTTCTTCTTGCAATCGAGCCGAGGTTCTGATCCGAACGCTGATTGGAAGGCTTACCCTATCGTTGGCCAGGCCGGGGAGCAGGTAAAGGTCCCGTTGGAATTTAATACCAGTTATTTTTACGCTATACGGAAGGGATATCCACACCCTGAGGTGATTTTGAAACTGTTTAATCTCTATCTTGAGAAAAACTGGGGGATGACTGCCGAGTATGAGAAGTACTACAACAGCACGGTACCGGTTTGGGGATTGTCCCCTGTTACGCCTTTTCCCGCTAATAAAAATTGGGATGCCTACCTAAAAATTGAGGAAGCGCATCGCCTTGGTACAGAGGATCGATTAGAAGGCGAAGCCAGATTTATTCTCAACAAAATGAATCGATACCTAAATGGTGAGGAAGAAGGCGAGTCCGGTTGGGGATGGGAGAAAATTTATGGTCGCACTGGAGCGATGAGCATTTTGGACAGTTATCATCGCAATAATCAGTTGTTGTTTGATGCTTTCGCTGGTGCACCGACAGAAACGATGCTTGAGAAGCAGACCATCCTGGATCATATGCAGCATGATCGATTTGTAAATATTATTTTGGGTGATCCGATTGATGACTTTGACTTGTTCGTGCAAGACTGGCTTAAGCTTGGTGGTGCGCAAATCACGTCTGAAGTCAATCAATGGTATGCCGAGAAGAAAAATCGACGTTAAAGCTACTTACTTATGCATCGGGGGAGTTGAATTGCTCAAATTACCTGTAAATTCGCTTAGGCATACGATCTTTATCCGACTGGTAGCGACTTATCTCCTCGTCATTCTACCGCTGATCATTATGGGGATTTATTTATATAACTGGAGTTATCGATATGCAAGTCATGAGATTTCAAAGAATACTCAAGCCCAGATCACAACATATCTGGATGATTTGAACCGGGAAATCGAATGGCTGGAATTTCAGCAATATGATATTTCTCAAGATGACGAGCTAAACAAAATGGCGCTGACATGGGAGATGATGAGTAACGTTGAACGAAAGACAAGTTTGAATTATTTGTTACCCCGATTAGTCTCCATTAAAAATAGCAGCGCTTACATCAAAGACGTATTCGTGCATATCCCTAGCATGGATAAGACGATTTCGGCGATGACCGCGCTAACTCCTTTTGATGCCGTACGGTATAAGGAAATGAACAGGGCCAGGGAAAGAAGCGATTCAAGGCTTCTGCAGATTGACGACACCTTTCATCTGGTCGCGGCTAAATATGGAACGGCCAAAGGAACAGATCCGGTATTTATCGTCCAGATTGAGCTGGATGTACATAAACTGAGGGAATCCTTGATGCAAATCAATCTGTATGAGGAAAGTGGAGCTATTCTTGTATCAGAGAACTCCGGATTTACTATGGCGAGCCATGAAGAAGCAGAGCGTTTGATGAACGGAGTGTTACAGGAGATTTCAAACGCTCGCCTGCCTGTCGAGGAAGCCGTTAATAAATATTTAATTGACAAAGCTTACTCCGATAAATTGGGGCTTTCGGTTTATACCTATTTGCCGATCGAAGTGGTGAAACGACCGCTTAATAAATTTAGAACTTGGGCTTGGCTATTTGCAGGAACTACGTTGTTGGCGATCATCTTTTATGGCGCATCGACCTACAAAATGGTTCACAAACCGTTACTCCTCCTAGTTCAAAGTTTCAGAAAAATGGAAGATGGGCTGTTTAACATTCAAATATCGCATAAAAAGAAGGATGAGTTCGGCTATTTGTACGACCGATTCAATCAGATGCTCATCAAGCTGCAAAATTTGATCGATCAAGACTTCAAACAAAAATTGATGATGCAAAGATCAGAATTGAAGCAGCTTCAATCCCAGATTAATCCGCACTTTCTATACAATAGTTTTTTTATTTTGAGTTCACTAGCGAAGACCGGAGAGGTTGAGCAAATTGAATTATTCACGAAAATGCTTGGAGAGTACTTCCGCTTTATTACACGCAATAATGAAGATGACGTTCGACTTGTAGAAGAAGCCAGGCATTCTCGACTTTACACCGAAATCCAGAAGATGAGATTTTCAAGGCGAATCCAGGTGGATTTCGGCGAATTGCCGACATCTATGGAACAAATCCATGTACCGCGATTGATTATCCAACCGATTATCGAGAACGCTTATGAGCATAGCCTAGAGAAAATGCAAGAAGAAGGTCTATTGCGAGTTGCGTTTCATAAGGATCAGCATGAGGCTGTGATCACGATTGAAGATAACGGGACAGGATTAACGGATGATGATATTCAAGCATTAAACCAGCGAATTGCAGGTCATAGCAAATCCGCTGAAGTTACAGGGTTAATGAATATCCATAAGCGAATTGCCTTAACGTACGGACATGGAAGTGGATTAGTCCTTTCAAGAAGTCCGTTAAACGGCTTGCGGGTCCAAATACGAATTCAACTGGCGGAGGGGAATGGACATGTTTAGGCTCTTGATCGTTGATGATGAGGAAATTATTACGAATAGTTTATACGAAGTGTTTCATCAATGGATGCCTGATAAACTCGATGTTTGTAAAGCTTACTCCGGCAAAGAGGCACTGCATTGGATGTCGCGGTCTCGATTCGACATCGTTCTGACGGATATTCGTATGCCGGGCATGAGTGGATTGGAAATGACCGAGAGCATTAAAGGGCTTTGGCCCAGATGCAGAATTATCTTTTTAACCGGACATAGTGAATTTGATTATGCGTACAAAGCGATCCAAATCCCGAATGTTCGATATTTATTGAAGACCGAAGGCTTCGATAAGGTGATGGAGACCGTTCAGGAAGTGATTGAAGAGATCGAGCAAGGCAATCGAATGAATGAATGGTTGGAACAATCTCGGGAGCAGGTTGAAGCGCTGGAATGGATGGAGCAGGTGGAATATTTCCGGCAGTTGATTTCGGACAGTCTGTTCTTTCGTAACGATTCCAAATCCATGGCCCGAGATTTCGAGTATCTGAACATTGGTCTAAATCCTAATCTCCCTGTATTACTTGCACTTGGTCGTGTAGCCTATTCTGCTGAGCCGACGTATTCCGATAAGAAACAGGCTCTTCAATCGGTACGATGGATATGGAACTCTTTCATGGATCATGATGTACAAAACATCGGTGTGATTGATAAATATGGAGATTTATTATGGATTCTCCAACCGCTGCCTGATCAACCCAGCGATCGCGTCGTTCTGTACCTTGAGGGTACGCTTGAACTGATTCAGGAATCCTGTCTGGAGTCCCTTGGACTGTCTGTATCTTTTACGATCAGCGGGTTTCCTTGCGAATGGGAGAACGTCACGATGCAATATGATCGTTTGCGCCGATTACAGCAGTTGAAGATGGGAGAAGGCATCCCGATGATTTTGAAAGATCGAATGGATCCAGCAGGAGCCAAGGCGTATAAAGAAGGGGCTGAATCCTATCCGAAAGTCAGCATCATAGAAGCGCATTTAGAGGCGGGCAAGGAAACTGAATTTATGATGGAACTGGAACAGCTAACGCAAAAGGTTCTAATCGGCCAAGATAATCTGCAAAATGGGGTTCAGGTATATTATGCGATAGCCCTTGCCCTCTATGCCCAGTTGTCTCGATTTGAACTTCAACATTTGGAGGGGATACAAGGGAAGCTGCTGGATTTGGAAGGGCATAAGTCCATGAAGGATGCCTTTCAGTATCTGAAGCAAACGGCGGAGCATATTTTTGCACTCAAGAAGATGGATCATCGGAGCCGGACGGCACATGTGATCGACCAGATATGCCAATATATCGAGGAGCATTTGAACGAGGATGTATCCCTTGTGCATTTAGCTGAACGTCATTATTTCAACCCGTCCTATTTATCTCGGTTGTTCAAACAAGAGCGGGGGATTACGTTGTCTGAATATATCGAAAAATGCCGGATTCATCGAGCTGAACAGCTGCTGAAGGATGGGGACCTGAAAGTAAGAGATATCGCATCGCTTGTCGGTTATGATGCAGCCCATTCTTTTACCCGTTTTTTTAAAAAAGTAACCGGCCTGACGCCTCAGAAATATAGGGAGAATTACGTGAGGTAACGGGGATCTATCCTTTGGCGGGTGATAACCAGATAGGATGACGGGTTGTTTCCCATTCTTATAACGGATACACTTTACTCGACCAATCCATATGAACGCATGATAAGGATAGGTGATCTTATAAGATAAGGGAGGCTCTTTAGGGCATGAAATCCAGAAAGCCCTTCCTGGTTATCACCATGATCGTGGTTGTCCTGTGTCTTGTAGTTGCGCTGGCGAGTGTGAAGAATTTGAATCCTGCCGAAGTCGTAGAAAATAAGGAAAACGGGGAGATGAGTGACACATTGAAGGATGAAGTCAAGCAAGACCTGAGGAGTGCTGCCATAGGGAAGATTCCGCCTAACGGGAATCCTGTCGTCTCTCATAAATTCGGAGCAGATCCCTATGCATTGGTCGTAGATGGGCGCGTTTATTTGTATAACACGAACGATGTGTTCGAATATGATGCCAGTGGAAATGTGAAGGACAATAGCTATTTCTCGATTAATAAGTTATCGGTCATTTCCTCTGAAGACCTGATAAACTGGACCGATCATGGTGCCATCCATGTTGCGGGCCCAGAAGGTGCTGCGGTATGGGCGACGCAATCATGGGCACCGGCGGCGGCTCACAAGGTGATCGATGGCAAAGATCGCTTCTTCCTCTATTTTGCCAACAATGCCAGCGGGATTGGCGTATTAACCAGCGATAGTCCGCTGGGGCCATGGGTTGATCCGATTGGTAAGCCGCTGATTACAAGGGCTACTCCGGGGGTGAAAGATGTCACCTGGCTGTTCGATCCTGCCGTATTTGTGGACAACGATGGGGAAGCTTATATATATTTTGGCGGTGGGATACCGGAAGGCAAGGCAGATATGCCGAATACAGCACGGGTGATGCGGCTTGGTGAAGATATGATCAGTGTTGTTGGCGAAGCCGTTACGATCCCTGCGCCATACATGTTCGAGGATTCGGGTATTAACAAAGTGAATGGAAAATATTACTACACTTATTGCTCCAATTTCGCTGAAGGCCCACGGCCAGATAACAGCCCTCCGCCTGGTGAAATTGCCTATATGGTCAGTGATCATCCGATGGGACCATGGACTTATCAAGGTGTTATTCTCAAAAACCCCGGATACTTCTTTGGGGTTGGTGGCAACAATCATCACGTCATTTTTCAGTTTAATGAAGATTGGTATATTGCTTATCATGCTCAAACGTTGTCCAAAGCGATGGGAGTTCCTAAAGGTTACCGTTCGACTCATTTGAACAAAGTACAATTTGAACCCGACGGTTCCATTCAGGAGATTGTCGCCGACATGCAAGGGGTACCCGTCCTCAAACCCTTTAATCCGTTCCTGCAGACGCGGGCGGTGACGATGGCATGGAATGCCGGGATCCAGGTGAAACCGTCAACGGGAAATAACGATAATTTGGATAGTCCGGCGTTGGTCGTAACAGAGATTCACGACAAGGACTGGATCGCTGTTGCTCATGTTCATTTTCAATCAGGAGCATCGTCATTCACCGCTTGGGTGACAGGAATTGGAGCAGGAGGGAAAATCGAGCTTCGGTTGGATGATCCCAATGGTGAGCTAATCGGAACTGTTGAGGTACCGGAAGCTGCAGATATGAAGCAGCCGATGGAAGTCTCAACGGTGGTATCGGGTGTTTCAGGCTTACATGATCTCTACTTTGTGTTTAAAGGGGAGACCACTTCACCGCTGTTTGACTTTGAAGCCTGGCAGTTTCACCCGTGAGATTACTGGCGATACTTTACAGGGATCTTAGCCTTTGAAGAGGGTGTCTAAGGGGTTGAAAAGTACCCTTGATTGAAAAAAATAATCGGCCAGGTTCATGCCCGGCCGATTATTTTCTTTGATGGTTTACGTTGCTAACCGATGGCGGGATTGCATTTTTCTGTAGAGATTCGCATTTACGCCGGTATGGGCTTTAAACTTCTTGTAGAACCAGTCCAGATCACGGTAACCGACGTTTTCCGCAATTTCATGGATTTTCATGTCTGTTTGCACCAGGAGAGATTTGGCCTTCTCCATTCGTTGAACGAGTAAATATTCGCTGAAGGTCATTTTCTCATGGATTTTGAATTTCTGAACGAGGTAGGAGTAATTGAAGTGCATTTTCTCCGCAATTTCCTTCAATGTAATACTTTGATCCATTGCATTCTTGACGTATTCTTTGACTGCATCGATGACAGGATCCTGCTTCAAGGTACTGATTGCATCAAGTCGGTCATTCAGGCTGGAAATGTCCAAACTATCTTCTTTTGGATTTGCGAGCCCTTGTAAACTGCTGTTTAATTCGTTCATGGAGAATGGAGCCGGTAAATAATCGTTAACTTGCAGTTGAACGGCCTTTCGGGCCCAATAGAAGTCCGTACTTCCTCCGGTGATGATGATAGGAAGTTGGCTGAAGTAACGAATTTGCTCACATAACTTCATCCCTTCGTCATTGGCCTTAAAAACATGGATAATAACTACGGTATATCGATTGTTCGATAATAATGGAATCACGGACGAAGATGATCTAATGCAATGATGCAGAGCTCCCTTCAGACCGTTCCAGTCGGGTCGATCCTCCGCATACTCAGCGTGATGTGGTGCCAGATCCACAACCAAGGCTTTATGCACAGCACTTCCTCCTTTGAACTACAACTCACAGCTTTGGTACAGCGCTTACATTATTATTTAATACCATTATGGGCAAAGGAGCTTTTGGATCACAATGTACATCATTTTAGATTCCTAGCCGATGTTTACCTTTTCCTGTAATTTGACGGGTGACAAACCCTAAGTTTGACAGGTTGTTGCACTAAAATGTAAGTGCTAACATTTACAGTACAAACAAATGATAGGTATACATCGACAAAATGATCTCCTTCTCCGTGAAAGGTGGTTACATTATCATGTCACGAATCATGAAATACCGTTTTTGGATTGTTACAGCTATAGCGGCTGTGATTTTGGTATCTGTGTTTCTTTTATCGAACAAATTTCCGCTAAACAACGAGGATGAGCGGATAGGAAATCCTGGCGTGGCCTCTACGGAGAAGACAGAAGAACAACGGGTACAACAGACCGATGAGACCGATGTCCCATCATTACATGAACTTTTCGCTAAGGATTTTGGGATTGGTGCTGCGATCGAACCTGGCCAAATCACAGGACGTTCGGCTGAATTGTTTAAGAAGCATGTCAACTGGTTGGTTGCGGAGAATGCGATGAAGATGGATGCGATTCAGCCAGTGGAAGGTCAATTTCAATGGGCAAATGCAGATCGAATTGTGGAGTTCGCCAAGAAGAATAACATGCAAGTACGGTTTCATACGCTAGTTTGGCATAACCAGGTAGGGGATTGGTTTTTTAAAGATGCAGATGGAAAACCGATGGTGGAGGAGACGGACCCGAAGCGTCAAGAAGCGAACAGAAGGCTGCTATTGAAGCGTTTAGATACGCATGTCAGAACGGTTGTCTCCCGGTATAAAGACGATATTTCATCCTGGGATGTGGTGAATGAGGTCATTGAGCCAGGAGATCCAGATGGGATGCGCAATAGTGATTGGTACAAGATTACTGGAACCGATTACATCGCCACCGCATTTCGTGCTGCTCGTGAAGCGGGGGGGCCGGATATCAAATTGTATATTAACGATTATGGCACCGATAACCCGGTAAAGAGGGATCGACTATATCAATTGGTAGCACAAATGATTGAGCAAGACGTTCCGATTGACGGGGTCGGTCATCAAACGCACATCGATATCTACAATCCGTCTATAGATTCGATTATTACTTCCATGCGAAAATTCGCGGATCTCGGTTTAGACAACCTGGTTACAGAGCTCGATATGAGCATCTATGCCTGGAACGATCATAGCGATTACGGGGAGCAGATTCCAGACCACATTCTGAACCTTCAAGCGGAACGTTACGGTAAGTTGTTCCAGGCGTTTCGCGAGAATAAAGGCATCCTAAGTGGAGTTGTATTTTGGGGGATAGCTGACGATCATACCTGGCTCCATGGGTTTCCAGTTCCACGAACGAACGCCCCCTTGTTATTCGATCAACAACATGAACCGAAGCCGGCTTTCTGGGCTGTGGTAGAGGCAGCGAAGGCGAAGTAGTAACCTTGTCATCACATGATCACAGGGAGAGTCGTCATCTGCGAAGGGAGGATCATTAGGTGAACCAGATGCTGATCAAGAATCCAATCTTCTGGGCGGACGTTCCCGATGTTGATCCAATTCGGGTAGGGAACGCTTATTACATGGTCAGCACCAGCATGCACTCGATGCCGGGCTGTCCAATTATGAAATCCGAAGATTTGATGCACTGGGAAATCGTTAGCTACGTGTATGATACGTTGGAGGATCATGAGGCCCATCGTCTTGAAAACGGTAAGAACATTTACGGGCAAGGCTCATGGGCTCCGAGTTTGCGTTTTCATCAAGGATATTTTTATGCGTGCTTTTCCAGCAACGATACTGGCCGGTTTTATGTTTACCGTACTCATGAGATCACATCCGGTTCATGGCAGCGGTTTGTCATGAATGGTCTCAGGCATGATCCCAGTCTGCTGTTCGATGATGGCCGGGTGTACGTGATCTATGGGAACGGGGATATCTACATTACTGAGTTGACCGCAGATGCAACAGCACTTCAACCCGGTGGCCTTCATCAACGCCTTCTCAGAACAGAAAGTGAAGGTATTCTATTACGCTGTGAAGGTTGCCACGCCTATAAGATCAACGGGTATTATTATTTGTTATTTATAGAATGGCCAAAGACCGGCAACGGCAGACGCAGACAAATCTGTTATCGATCTCGTGAATTACTGGGACCTTATGAACGTAAAGTCGTCCTGGACGACGATTGTGGTTACCATAACAAGGGAATTGCCCAAGGCGGGATCTTTGATACACCGAATGGCAAATGGTATGCAATGCTGTTCCAGGATCATGATGCCGTTGGAAGAATTCCCTACTTGATTCCAGTGACCTGGGAGGACGATTGGCCGGTATTCGGCACCCGCGGCAAAGTCCCGAAGCAGTTTGAAGTTGATTTACAACTTAAGAGTGCTAAGCCACTAGTAATCAGCGATGAGTTCGAATATGAACATAATCAGCTTGCTCTCAACTGGCAGTGGAACCATAACCCGGATCCTCGGTTATGGTCAGTTACGGAACGTCCCGGCTTTTTGAGATTAACATCAGGGAGTTTGACCACCAGCGTGCTACAGGCGCGTAATACACTAACTCAACGCACGGAAGGACCTGCCTGTACCGGGATGATTTTATTAGATACGACTTCTCTTCGTCCGGGTGATCATGCGGGACTGGTGGCTCTACAAAGTCATTTTGGCACGGTAGGGGTTAAGGTATCAGAGAGTGGAGACAAGTTCATCGCGATGTGTGTGAATGGTGGAAATGGTCAGGAGAAAGAGCTTGAGAGAGTCCCTTTTTCCGGTAGAAATGTACGTTTGAAAATCCAGTTTAACTTTGAGAATAGTATAGATTTGGCTACCTTTCATTATTCCCTGGATGGATTGGAATGGTTCCCGATTGGTGAAATGCTGAAAATGCGTTATACCTTGGATCACTTTATGGGGTATCGTATCGGGTTATTCTACTATGCAACGAGACAAATTGGCGGACACGCAGATTTTGATTATTTTCACTATGAAAAACCTCGGTCCTAATCTCGTAAAATAGATGAACCGGGGAGTTTGGGATATACTCTCATGATTTCACATAAATTCCAAAACTAATCAAAGAAGGAGATGATGAATTTAATGAAGAGAACAAGATGGGCTATCAAGCTATTCCTCGTGCTGTTACTCCTGCTGCCTAATGCGCTGCAGACGAACAACACGGCAGATGCATGGTCAGGTATGCCGATGTCCAAGCTGCGTGTCAGCGGAAATCAACTAGTTAACAGCAGCAATCAACCCGTTCTTCTCAGCGGGTGGCATCAGCCGGGAGGTTCGTACTGGACATATCAGGGAAGCAAATATTATCTGAACCGAAACGGCGGTAATCGTCATGCGGCTATCCTGGAGTATTTAAAAGATATTACCGATACTTTCACAGATACGTCACCGAAGTATGGTAACAATCATGGTTGGTATATGAACCAGGTAAGACTATTTATCGAACGTGAAGACATGGGCGATGTTGCAGCAGGAACTTACAATTTTGCTGGGGTACAGGCCTTTACGCAAAACGTGATTAAACCATATATTGAATATGCCAGGCAGAAGGGAATCTACGTGGTATTAGGCCTTGACTTTACATTCCAGGACAATCAGGCGACCACGCAAGCAAATTTGGACAAATTCAAGCAAATCTGGGGTTATCTTGCCTCCCAGCCTGGAATCAAGAGCGCAGACAATGTGATGTTCGAGTTGATTAACGAGCCTGTTCTTTCTTATGCAAAAGGACGTTGGGGAGGACATCCATCGGATCCAGACTTCCCGGCGTTCTGGGATGCTCTTCGCGATTTTCAGAATTCGATCATTTCCACGATTCGGAGTCAAGGAGCCGATAACGTCATTTGGGCAGCCGGTCTTGGCTGGGATCAATACTATCAGCTCTGCGCTTCTCGGCCACTTACCGATCCGTTAAACAACTACGGTTATGCCGTGCATTGGTATCCGGGTTACGGGGCCAAAGATAATGCTCAGATCCTTCAACAGCAATGGGATACGAACATTAAACCATGTGCGGATAACTATCCGATTAATATTACAGAAACGACTTGGTTCAAAACATTGCCGGGAGATTCCAGCTATTGGGAACTATTTAATGGATCAAACGAGGGATTTGGCAAGAACACCAAAGCAATTTTTACAGCTGCCGGTAACGTTAGCATTGCGGTTCATATGAATGGATTTTTGTTGCAGCCGGGGCCAAGAAGTACGTTCGCCGATCCAACAGCAGGTTTGCTCTTTGATGGCAATGCTGCACGCGATGGGATGGCTCGCTTTATCTTTGAATGGTATTACGAGCGGGCGCAGTTACATCCATGGAATGGCTTATGGAACGGTTTGACCTCTGGAGAAACTTACAAAATCAAGAATCGTGCCACAGGCAAGATGATTGATGTTCCTGGAGGCCAGAACAGCAATGCGCTACAGTTACAGCAATGGTCTGATAATAATGCCACAGCTCAGCGCTGGGTGGCAGACGATATGGGAGTTTATAACAATGTGTATCGTTTACGTAGCGCAAGTTCCAGCGATGGCAAGGTGATGGATGTAAGGAATGGCTCCAAAAATAACGGAGAGGCCATACAGCTCATGCAAGATTTCGGTAATGAAGCTCAGCGGTTTCGGTTGATCAAACTAAGCAACGGCTATTGGAGTATCCTTAATACGAACAGCAATAAAGCTGTTGAAGTGGCAGGCGGATCAAACGCAGACGGAGCGAAACTTCAACAGAATCCCTATCGTGGGGATTTACATCAACAATGGCAATTGATTAGTGTTGAAGGCGGGGGAGATAACACGCCGAATACACCACCGAATACATCGCCGAGCACATCCGCACCCGTAGGTTTTGATCAGTATCGAAATAATATTCCAAGAGGGACTATGGAAACGATCAAATATTTTTCTAGTACTGTCGGAAATGAACGCCAGGCAATGATATATAAACCCCCAGGTTACACCGAGGGTAAAACGTATAACGTGCTCTATTTATTGCATGGGATCGGGGGAGATGAGACCGAATGGTACCGTCATGGAAGCCCCCAAGTCATATTAGACAATCTCTATGCTGACGGTAAACTTGAACCGATGATCGTCGTTCTTCCGAATGGTCGGGCGATGCCAAATGATCGTGCGGAAGGGGATATCTTTGCCCCAGATAAAATCCAAGCGTTTGAAAGATTTGAAATGGATTTGCTTCAAGATTTAATTCCTTATATCGAGTCACGTTATTCGGTCTCTACAGGCCGAGAAAACCGTGCTATTGCAGGGTTGTCGATGGGCGGAGGGCAAGCCTTGAACATTGGTTTAAAGCATCTTGACACCTTCGCCTGGGTAGGAGCCTTCTCTGCTGCTCCAAATACGAAAGCGCCAGAGCAGCTTGTCCCGAACCCTGCTGAAGCAACGGCTAAGCTAAAATTGTTATGGATATCGTGCGGAAATCAGGATGATCTGAAACCCCATAGTGAACGAACACATGCTTACTTGGCAGAGAAGCAGGTTCCACACATTTGGTTCGAAGAACCTGGCGGTCACGATTGGCCTGTATGGAAGAACGACCTGTATCATTTCTCTCAGCTTTTGTTTAGAAATAATTAATGTGACCAAAGCCTTGCCTTATGGCAGGGCTTTTTATCATGAGAAAGACAGGAATACAACGATGAAATAAAAAAAACAAGTATGCTGACCTCATTTGGTCAGCACACTTGTTGCTCATTCCCGAAAACTTACTTACTCTGCTTTCACCAAGATTTTGATTTGATTCCGTTCTTTCAGCAGACCTTCAAAGCCTTCTTCAATCGCTTGGTCCAGCTTAATGCGCTTCGTCACCAGCTTGTCCGCCGAGAAGTAGCCTTGAGCCATCAAGCTGATCACCGCCGGGAAGACGTCGCGGTAGCCGATAACGCCGCTTACGGTACGTTCCTTCATGACGATGTTTTGCGGATGGAGGGAGGCTTCCTTCTCAAAAATGCTGACGATCATCGTTTCACCGCCGATTTTGGTGGATAGGATCGCCTGGGTTAGCACGGGAGAAACCCCTGTCACTTCATAGGCTACGTCCACACCGCCTTGCGTGCGCTTGTGAATTTCTTCGACGGCATCGTATTCTTTCGGATCGATGACGATGGCGCCGAGCTCGGCAGCCTTCTGCTTCCGTTCCTCAGACAGCTCGACCGCATAGATTTCCGAAGCCCCTGAAGCCTTCAGTGCTTCGATCACCAGCAGACCAATTGGCCCGGTGCCAAAGACAGCTGCTTTGTCGCCCACTTTAAATTTACTGGAGCGGACTGCATGAAGTGCTACAGCGGATGGCTCAACCAGGGCGCCTTGCTCGAAGGATACCGAATCCGGGATTTTATGCAGCATTTGTTCCGGTACGTTGGCATATTCGGAGAATCCGCCGCCTCCGCCCGCCAGGCCGAAGAAGCCCATTTTATCGCAAAGATTGTATTTCCCTTGCTTACAAGCCTCGCAGGTTCCGCAGGCATAGATCGGTTCAACCACGACGCGATCGCCGACGGCCACGCGGGTGACGCCTTCGCCAACTTCAACCACTTGTCCGGAAAATTCATGTCCCATGACGATCGGCGCTTTATCTCCGCTTAACGGGTGGGTTTCCAGAGGGATAAAAATCGGGCCGGCTACATATTCGTGCAGATCACTGCCGCAAATCCCGCACCATTCCACCTTGATTTTCGCTTTGCCCGGTTCCGCTTTTGGCTCCTCGATGTTCTCCAGTCTTAGGTCCTTGACGCCATACCATCTTAAAGCTTTCACTTGAACTCATCTCCTCGTAAGTTATGAACCTCAATTTCTAGTTTACTCCTTTTTGGGGGGCAGGATTCCCATTGATTTGTTAAAATTTTGTTAATTCAAATCTAATAAAACTTAGGAGATGCTTCCCTGGTTCTTGGAAATGGTTACAAAGCGGTTTTATAGTTTTGAGCCTGAAAAATAGAGAGAATTGAAGGAAACAGGGGGTTGGGCGAGATGTATTCGGATTAAAGCCTGAAATTTCACCCTGAACTGCTATGACAACGAGATATTGTATAGTATAATGGTATTCGCACACAATATATTGTGATTCATACATATGATATTACCGTTTACAGGGTGTGTGCCGCGGTGATCAAGCGGGCGATTTCCGGCTTGATACAGCGTTTTTTTTCGTTTTTTTGCCTAATTTCGACTTTAGGAATCGAGGCGAATGACTGATTAATTAAAGGATACTCTGAATCAATTTTTAGGAGGGTGTTTTCTTTGAAAACTGTGCAAAAACAGCGCCTTGAGGGGCTAAGTGAGAAAATCTTCTTGGACCGGTACGCCTGGAAGGACGCGGATCCTAGCCACGCCAAAGTGGGCGATGTCGTACTCGTTCTGACGAAGGACGACCCAAAATTCCCGACGAAGGAAGTAGGGGAGGTTGTTGCCCGTGACGGCCGTAAGGTTACGGTGAAGACCCGCCGGGGAGATCTGGTGGAGACCGACGTCGAGAAGCTGACCCTCAATATCGAGAAAACGCCTGAAGAAATGTGGGACCGTCTGGCCAAAGCGATGGCTTCGGTAGAGGAGACGCCGGAGAAACAGAAGGAATGGGAAGAGAAATTCCGTTATATTCTGGATGATTGGAAGCTTGTTCCGGGCGGACGGATTGCAGCTGGCGCAGGTGCCAGCGATGAATTAACGTTGTTCAACTGTTACGTTATTCCTTCGCCGAAGGACAGCCGGGGCGGCATTATGGAAACTCTGTCCGAAATGACCGAGATCATGGCTCGCGGCGGCGGTGTTGGGATTAACTTGAGCTCCCTTCGTCCGCGTCGTGCGATCGTTCGTGGCGTGAACGGCTCTTCCAGCGGTGCGGTTTCTTGGGGCGGCTTGTTTAGCTACACCACTGGTCTGATTGAGCAAGGCGGCAGCCGTCGCGGTGCGTTGATGCTGATGATCAATGACTGGCATCCGGATGTGCTGGACTTCATTACCGTGAAGCAAACGATGGGCCAAGTGACCAATGCGAACCTGTCGGTTTGCGTCAGCAACGCCTTCATGAAAGCTGTGAAGGAAGACCTCGATTGGGAACTGGTATTCCCGGATACAACTTATGAGGATTACAACGAGGTGTGGGACGGCGATCTTGATAAATGGAGAGCTGATGGACGTAAAGTCATCCACTACCGTACCGTCAAGGCGCGTGAAATCTGGCATACGATCATCGAATCGGCTTGGAAATCCGCTGAGCCGGGCGTGGTCTTCATGGAATACTACAACCAAATGTCCAACAGCTGGTACTTTAACCCGATCATCTGTACGAATCCGTGCGGGGAGCAAGGGTTGCCGGGCTGGGGCGTATGTAACCTGTCGGCGATGAACTTGTCCAAGTTCTACGATGAAGAGAAACATGATGTCGCATGGGATGAACTGGCGACAACTACGCGTTATTCGGTTCGCTTCCTGGACAATGTCATCAACAAGACGCCTTATCATTTTGAAGAAAACGAGAAGAACCAGAAGAAAGAGCGCCGCGTCGGCCTCGGAACGATGGGTCTGGCCGAGCTGATGATCAAGCTGAACATCCGTTACGGCAGCCCGGAATCGCTGGAATTCCTCGATAAATTGTATGGCTTCATTGCGAAGGAAGCTTACTTGGCCTCTGCGGATATCGCAGAAGAGAAAGGCTCCTTCCCGGCATTTGAAGCTGATAAATTCCTGCAAAGCGGCTTTATGAAGAACATGACGGAAGTGTATCCGGAAGTTGGCGAAGCAGTTCGTACCAAAGGGATTCGCAACGTCACCATCATTACCCAAGCGCCAACGGGCAGCACGGGGACGATGGTAGGCACCTCGACGGGGATCGAACCGTACTTTGCCTTCAAATATTACCGTCAAAGCCGTCTCGGCTTTGACGAGCAATTCGTGCCGATCGCTCAGGAATGGATGGACGCGCATCCGGGCGAACCGTTGCCGGATTACTTCGTAACGGCGATGGATTTGTCTGCGGAAGATCATATCCGTGTACAAGCAGCCATTCAACGTTGGGTGGACAGCTCGATCTCGAAAACGGCCAACTGCCCGTCTGACTTTACGGTGGAAGATACGAAACGGCTGTATGAACTAGCCTTCGACCTGGGCTGCAAAGGCGTAACGATTTACCGCGACGGCAGCCGTGACGTGCAAGTTCTGCAAACCGAGAAGAAAGAGGAGAAGAAAGAGGAAGCACCTGCTCAAGCTAGCGCACCGGCAACTCCACAAGCGGCAAGTGCATTGGGTCAAACCAGCAGCCCAAAAACCGGCGAACAATACAAGAGACGCCCGCAAGTGCTGCATGGAGCAACGTATAAAATCAACACGCCGTTTGGCATGGCCTATATCACGATCAATGACATGAACGGGACTCCAGGTGAGATCTTCTTGAACGTAGGGAAAGCTGGTTCTGACGTATTCGCGATGGCTGAAGCCCTTGGCCGCGTCTGCTCGCTGTTCCTGCGTTACGGCGACCATGGCGAGAAGGTTGAACTGCTGATTAAGCACCTTAAAGGCATCGGCGGTACGGGAGCGATCGGTTTTGGTCCTAACCGCGTTGAATCGATCGCGGACGCCGTCGCCAAAGCGTTGGAGACGCACGTACAAAACGGACCTTACGGCGACCACGACCCAGCGCCGGTAGCCGCAACGGTTGCACAGGAGACAGCACACGTTCACGGCACGGCAGACGGCTCGCATGGCGGCTACAGCCACGGCAGCGCACCGGCCACCTCGCGCGACCTGTGCCCATCCTGCGGCTCCGCCTCGCTGATCAACATCGAGGGCTGCAAAACTTGCAGCAACTGCGGGTATAGCAAGTGCTCGTAAGAATTGGATAGATATCCGTTGTATTGACTGGTGTTATTTTACGTTAAAAGTTGTAAACGTTGAGCGTCACGCAAATTGAGAGTAGCTTCACAAATAAATTAAAGAAAAAAACGTAAACGAAGGGACGTTTCAAAAAAATTGAAACGCCCTTTTTTTCGTGACGCTTATGCCACAAGATATTATCAATAAATTCCTTCAAAAAGAACGAGATTTTTGATTCCATAAACTCTTGACAAGTGGTTCAGATTTGTTTGTCATTAATGTCGTGATTATCATTCCTAAATGGGGATTGATCAGATGTTACCCCTTTTCAGGTACCCCGACTTTGAGTTTATTCAAACAGTCGATGGGATCAATAAAATGTTCGGGATTTATAGACTTTGAAGTGATTGACATTCAAATTATAGGAATGGGTAAGTTGTCCATAACGACCAAATTTTGCGGTAAAAATATTATTGTTGATTTAGAGATATTAATTAAAGGAATATCGTAAAGTGCTTGAAACTTAATAAATGGGCAAAAGATTGAAATCTCACCTTTTATTCTCCAAAGGTAAATTTCTTATTATGGTGCTTGATATTTTTGAAGGAAAAGCCACTCTTATTTATTGAGAAAGGTTTTTCTAGTCTCCCGCGTGTCAACTCATATAAAAATGTTACCGAAGGATAATGGTTCACTCACGTAATTT
>NZ_JAWDJI010000109.1:0-869 GCF_032465655.1 Paenibacillus sp. 3LSP
AAGTGAAAACAGATCGACGGGATGCCGAGCAACTCGCGCGTTTGTATCGTGCAGGAGAGCTCACTCCCGTTTACGTCCCCGAACGGGAAGATGAGGCTCTACGGGAATTGGTTCGCGCCCGTGAAGCTGCCAAGGAAGATGCCCACCGGGCTCGTCAGCGGATCTTGAAATTCCTGCTTCGTCACCAGATTGAACCACCGGCCACAATCAAGCGTCGCTGGACGAAGAAGTATCGCGTCTGGCTGGGGCAACTGGTATTCCCGTACGAGCCCATGCAGGTGGCCTTCGATGAGATGCTTCATGCTTTGAATGAGATCGAGCAGCGCATGGGTCGCCTAGAAAAAGCACTGGTAGAGCAAGCGGCGACCGGCTCCAAGGCTTCGCTAATTCAAGTTCTTCAGTCCTTACGAGGGATTGGATTGCTCACAGCCATCACCCTTGCGGCTGAAATTGGAACCTTTGCGCGTTTTCGCTCCCCGGCCCAACTGATGGCGTACTTGGGACTGGTCCCTCGTGAGTATTCCACGGGCCTAAGTACTCGCCGCGGCAGCATGACCAAAGCCGGAAATGGCCGCTTGCGACGGACTTTGGTGGAGTCCGCTTGGAGTTACCGTCACCGTCCTGCCGTAAAAGGGGATCTCGCCAAACGACTAGATGGCATGCCCGCCGACGTACAGCTGTTGTCCTGGAAGGCGCAAGAAAGATTGCATTACAAATACCGTCATCTTGTGTTTGGAAAGAACAAGCACAAGAATGTGGCCGTCGGTGCGGTGGCCCGGGAATTGATTGGGTTCATATGGGCGGTTGCTCGAACCGTGGAGCAGCCAGCAGCCTCCTAACGCCTTTGGACGATGAAGGACGCAGGGGAC
>NZ_JAWDJI010000110.1:0-1619 GCF_032465655.1 Paenibacillus sp. 3LSP
GTTCTAATGTGACGGATTCAAAATCAGATTATACTCTCCTGGAGATGGCCACCGGGATGGATTTGCCAATCCTTTGAAGCTTCAATGAGGCCTGAACGACAAATTTGTGCATGCCAAATAAACCTGCGAAATTGCAGGTTTTGAGTAAAACGATTCGTTTCGATCCATGCTCATGCAAACGCGTGGTAAATCCGCTCCAATACGGGGGACCATGGGCTGTTCTTGCCAAAGTTAAACCATATCCCTCGGGCGTGTCGTATCAACCGCACCGCCATGTAGATGATATTCTGGATCACCGTCCGAATCCGGCGTCGCTGCACATTGCCGCGTATAGGCGCATCGTCTTTGCGCAGACTCTCCTGCCCCATGATGCGCAGCAAATTGTACGCAAACACGCCTGCGTGCAACACGAGATGATTGGTTTCAAATTTCCCGGACGGCAACCGTTCCAAATCCAGATCCGTCTTGATTTCACTATGAAATTGCTCGCTGGTGCCGTGATCCCGGTATAACTCAATCACCCGCCATGGTGCACAGCGAAGCGAAGTCCAGTATACATCCACTTCCAGTTCGGGAACCAGCAGGATTTGTCCATCTCGGTCAATCGTTCGCTCGATCACATGGAAGACTTGTCGAAGAGGGCGGTCAAATCCTTTCTCCGGAAACTCGATGAACCCGACATATTCTTTCTTGCCTTCGCGTTGCTCGCAGCAGATGCCCGAGGTCTCGGCAACGTGCAACCAGGCCTCCTTGGGGTCCCTGCGAAGGTTCACTTTGATGATGTAGTCCACATTCTCACGGTGACACACATGCAGATTCTCGAGGCTGTCGTTTCCTGCATCCATGCGCACGAGCATCGGCTGATCCGTGATGCGCCGTGCATAGGCAATACTTTGGGTCAAGAATGCCGCGGTGCCGTTCTGGACATGGGTGCTGCCTTCCCGCAATTCGACATTGACGCCGTACCCCTCTTGCCCCAGATAGGCAAAGATCGGCGCATAGCCGTCCACGCCTTTGTACGTGCGGGAAACGCCTTCTTTCTTGGTACCGGAGTTGTCGAAGGGGGAAACGTCGATGTCCAGCGGGATGTAAACACGAGATCCGGCCTGAACTCCGGTCAACGGCGCCTGGATGCGACGGATCAGATCAGCGGATTCCTCAAGCAGAATCTCGTTCCATCCCGCCTTCGTTTCCGCCGCGCGCTCCAGGCGTTGGCGAAGCGTCGGGCTGGAGGGCACGCGCTGCAGTTGCAGACTGATCTGAAAGACATCGTCGTTCCGAAACGGCTCAATGTGATCGAAATCGCTTTTTCCTTGACACAGCAAGCCGATGTAGCTTTTCATCACGTCGGAGTGAGAATGATACGGATGTTCTACATCTGTGAGTCGGGTATGGTTAAGGCGTTTTGTGAGTTTGGTATGTGCCAGCAAGGCACCGACGGTAGCGAGACCGGCATGGGTGGACAGAATGAGTTCGTTGGATCGGACAAAACGGATTTTCATCATGCACCCCACAGGTGAATGGCTTTGAAGGTTCCAAATACTTGAATAATTCGCCTTCTTGGCTGCATTTTCCTGTGTCCGCCTCAGGATTTATTTGTTCAAGTTCACGGATTCAGG
>NZ_JAWDJI010000111.1:0-377 GCF_032465655.1 Paenibacillus sp. 3LSP
CCAAACCATTTCAGAGCTACATAGCAAAGGAGAGCTGATACTATGCAGTCTACCACAAAATTCGTCGGTTTAGATGTATCCAAAGAAAAAATTTCGGTTGCAATTGCAGATGTGAGCGGGGAAGCTCCACGCTATTACGGAACCATTCCCCACACACCGGCAGCGTTACGCAAGCTTATCAAAGAGCTGGGAGCGGCCGAAACGCTATCGTTTTGCTACGAGGCAGGACCCACAGGTTACGAAACCTATCGCTGGATCACCTCCATGGGGGCCCACTGTGTCGTCATTGCTCCATCGCTCATTCCCAAACGCCCCGGCGACCAAGTGAAAACAGATCGACGGGATGCCGAGCAACTCGCGCGTTTGTATCGTGCAGG
>NZ_JAWDJI010000112.1:0-512 GCF_032465655.1 Paenibacillus sp. 3LSP
AATCATAACCACCCGTCCAACGGGTGGTTTGCTCTTGGGGTATAACCCCTTGTTGCCAAACTGCGCCTAAAGACGCTAGCCTGACAATAAAATTGTTCAGGCTCAGTGTTTTTGTCACTTTCACTTACCAGTTAAACTGGTTTACTTTTTCTTGCTACCGTTTCTGCTAAATGGATCTTCATACTCTTTGACGCTCAGTTTATCGATTGCCTGGTCATGTGCTTCCTGCTCGCGGATATACTTTGCGACAGTGGCCTCATTCAAGCCCACTGTGCTTACGTAGTATCCCTCCGCCCAAAATTTCCGATTTCCATATTTATACTTTAGGGTGGCATGCTTTTCGAATATCATTAGTGAGCTCTTTCCCTTCAGATACCCCATAAATGAGGATACTGAGATTTTGGGTGGTATCGCTACCAGCATGTGTACATGATCCGGCATCATGTGGCCTTCTATGATCTCCACTCCCTTGTATTTGCACAGACGCTTAAATATTTCGATCAAATCTCTCC
>NZ_JAWDJI010000113.1:0-407 GCF_032465655.1 Paenibacillus sp. 3LSP
GCCGCCGCTCGTATGCAGGTAATGCTGTTTGTTCTTCAGCTGTACCCGCTTGCCGTTCTTCTCCCAGCCTTCGTGTACGACTGCAATTGCGTTCTCCATCCCGCGCTTTTTGCTCCGCTGCAGCTTCGTGTACAGCCCATCCACTTCCACGAACAGCACGCGGGCAGCGCGCCGTTTCACCGCTGGCATCGGCTGTTGCGCACGCTCCATCAGTTTTTCCCTGATCGCTTGGTGGCTCAGCACATTGTAGCCCAAAAGCTGCTCCAGCCGCTTTGCGCTGTCCCGGTACGACGGTCCTTGGCTTGCGAATGCGATTGCTGTCTCTTCCAAATGCGGACTGACTTTCCCGCGCCCTTCGAATTGCAACAGCTGATCCAGCAGATACACGTGTTTGCCGCTTCTACGGT
>NZ_JAWDJI010000114.1:0-7385 GCF_032465655.1 Paenibacillus sp. 3LSP
GCAGCGTGCCGACCGTCGCTCGCATTTTTGCTCTCGCGCCACGTGCTCAGGCAGATTTAAAACCGAGGGCTTGACAAAAACGTTCATAGCAACGGACATGACGGACGTTATTGACCTGATGGTGCTCGCATTTCCTTTTTAACGGACTGAGGATACCTTATTTCATATATTTTTGAGCAAATTGCTGTCATAGGGCCGATTTAAGGGTGCTGGAGTCCGTTAGCATGGGAAATCTCCGGGAAATGAGCCCATAAGGTCATTACGGTCCGTTACGATGCGGCGCACGAGTCTCGCTGGTCACTGCACACTACACACCCACTGTTACTGGTCACCCGACAATGGGGGGGGCCAGCCCCCCCTTTCATTGGTTTCTGACCTCGTCTCTCCATGATTTAGCGGTAGGCGGGGTTCTTTTTTTTGTGAATTTTTGGATTATCGTGGAATTTGTATTAGTTTTTGTTGTTTCACTGAATCCCGCAAGCAGGCGCTCATCCCTATACTGAGAGATATAGAGACAACCAAGAGGGGAGTTCGAGACATGAAGCGAAGCGGATTCTGGAACGACGTGAAGAAGTATAAGGTTCTGCTGCTCATGCTGACGCCGGCCGTCCTGTTCTTCCTGCTGTTCGCCTATGTGCCGATGGCGGGGATTGTCCTGGCCTTCAAACAATACAACTACACCGGCGGAGTGTTCGGAAGCCCCTGGAACGGACTGGACAACTTCCGGTTTTTCTTCGACTCCGGGGACGCCTGGCGGGTTACACGCAATACGGCTTTGTATAACATTGCGTTTATTGTGGTAAACAACGCGGTGCAGATTTTTGCGGCGATCCTGCTGTTTGAGGTGGCGGGGAAATGGTTTCGCAAAATCACGCAAACGGTGATGTTTCTGCCGTATTTTATCTCCTGGGTTGTCGTGGGGGCGATTGCATATAACTTGTTCAATTACGATTATGGTACGATCAACGTGCTTCTGAATGCGATTGGCCTGGAATCGATTGATATCTACAATACGGCTGCCTATTGGCCGGTGATTCTCGTCATCGTATCGGCCTGGAAGACGCTGGGTTACGGAACGATTATGTACCTGGCGGCGATCACGAGCATTGATACGGAGATGTATGAAGCCGCTGAGATCGATGGGGCGAACGTCTTTCAACGAATTCGCAAAATCACGATTCCGAACCTTTATCCGACGCTGATCATTTTGGTACTGCTGGCGATCGGGAATATTTTCCGCGGGGACTTCGGCATGTTCTATAACCTGGTTGGCAACAACGGCCTGCTGTTCTCCTCAACGGATGTTATCGACACCTTCGTGTTCCGGATGCTCACAACTTCGAACGAGATTGGGATGTCCGCCGCAGCGGGATTTTATCAATCGATATTGGGCTTCGCGACGATTATGCTGGCGAATTATGCTGTGCGGAAATACGATAAGGACCGCGCTTTGTTCTAAGCGGTTTGTCAACACAATCGCGATGGTCAACAAGAATGAAACGAGTGGAGGTTAACGCTGATGAGTACGATGGCACCCAATCTGCAGCCGGCCATGAAGCCGGCAGCTCCCAAACGCAAACCGATCGACCGTCTGCTGCTGCAGATGATCGGATATGTTGCTTTGACTTTGCTGGCGGTGTTTTGTCTTTTTCCTTTCATTTTGGTTCTATCTTCTTCGCTGACGGACGAGAGTAAGATCATCGAGGACGGGTTCCAGCTGATCCCGGCGTCCTTTTCGCTGGAAGCCTACGGTATTCTGTTCAAGTATCCGCAGGAAATGCTGAAGGCGTACGGCGTGACGATTTCCGTCACTTTGCTGGGCACACTGTTTGGATTGTTTTTGACCTCGATGACGGCCTATGTGTTGGCACGCAAAGATTTTAAATGGCGCAGCCACTTCTCTTTCTTCTTCTTCTTTACGACGCTGTTCAGCGGCGGGCTTGTCCCGTGGTACTTGCTGATCGTGAACTACCTGGATCTGAAGGATACGCTGCTTGTGCTGATTCTGCCGATGCTGATGAACGTCTTCTACATCATCGTGATGAAATCGTTTATGAGCAGCATCCCGGAGGCGATTATCGAATCGGCAAAAATCGACGGGGCGGGCGATTTCCAAATTTATTTGCAATTTGTGATCCCGCTGTCGAAGCCGGCGCTGGCCACCATCGGGCTGTTTATCGCCTTGGGTTACTGGAATGACTGGTATAACGCGCTCTTGTTTATCTCCAATTCCGACCTGATGCCGCTGCAGTATTACTTGTACCGCTTGCTCGGCAACATGGACGGCATGCGCAAGGCGATGATGGCGGCAGGAGCCGTCGTCTCCTCGGACATCCCGACGGAGAGCTTAAAGATGGCGATGACCATCGTAGCCACCGGACCGATTATGATCGCCTATCCGTTCATCCAACGTTATTTTGTGCAAGGCCTAACGATTGGCGCTGTGAAAGGGTGACCTCGGGGCAACCCGGTTATCACATAGAGGAGTTTTTTCTATACCAAATCATTTGTAGGGGGAATAAACGTCATGAAACTGAAGAAGAAAACAACGTTTCTTGTGGCTATGGTGCTGGCGTTAATGACTTTACTGTCCGCTTGCGGCGGCGGGAACGATAACGCAGGCAGCGCCAACACCCCGGACGACGCAGCATCAAATAACGCTGCAGCTTCGAACAATGCGTCGGCCAATCCGGCAACCACTGGGGCTGTAGATACGTCCCAAGAAGTTACGCTGAAGCTGCTCATGATTGGCAGCAAACCGACAGATTATGATGAGGTATATGGTGAGCTGAACAAGTTGCTGAAAGAGAAAATTAACGCAACTGTGGAGACGGAGTTTTTGGATTGGGCGGACTGGACCCAGAAATACCCGTTGAAATTTGCAGCGAACGAAGATTTTGACATCGCTTACACCGCGAACTGGGCGTTCTATAATGACCAGGTGCTGAAGGGCGGATTCCTTGAGTTGACGGAGGAAATGCTCCAGACTTATGCCCCAATGACCTGGGAAGCAATGCCGCAAGCCTCTTGGGATCAAGCCAAAGTGAACGGCAAGCTGTACATGGTGCCCAACAACAACCAGGAAGTGACGGACAAGGTTGTTCTGATTCGCGAAGACCTGCGCAAGAAGTACAATCTGGAACCGGTGAACAGCCCGGAAACCTATGCCGCTTATCTGAAAGCGATTGGAGCGGGCGAGAAAGGCATCAGTCCGTTTGGTGCAAAACCGGCCGACGGCTGGAAATGGCATGAGCTGGACCAAATTTTGCTGGAACAACAAAATGAATGGAATCTGGTCGATTACAACTTCCCGCTGGCTTACAAATTGGACGATCCGGCAGGGAAAGTGTTCAACGTGTACGACACGCCGGAGTTTACCGAACTGATCAAATATTATAAAGACTTGGCGGATAACAACGGTTGGTCGAAGAACATTGTGAGCAACAAAAACGACGTGTTCCAGGACATCAAAGCCGGCAAAACCTCCTCGTATGCGCAAAACCTGGGAACGATCTCCAGCAACGTTGGTGAAATCCGCCGCGACAAGCCGGAGATGGAAGTCACCGTTGCCGACTTGACGCCGGATAAGAAGAAAATCGGAGCGATCTCCACGCAGAACGGGTTGGCGATTCATGCCACGTCTAAAAACGTCGAGCGTTCGCTGATGCTAATCGACCTGCTGCAAAACGATAAAGAAATCCATGATCTGACGATGTACGGCATCGCCGGCAAGCACTACGAGCCGGTTGGCGATGACAAATACAATCCGGGACCAAGCTTCAACAACTATAACTTGTCGGGCTACTCCGTATGGGGCTGGAACTCACTGCTGAACCGCACCGACGCTTCCTATCCGGAAGAAGGCAACCAAATGCTGGCGGATTGGCAGTCTAAAGTTTATCACTTCCCGCTGGAAACCTTCGTCTTTGACGACACCAAGGTGAAGAACGAAGTCGCAAACGTAGGCAACGTCATGCTGCGCTATGCGATCCCGCTGGAGTACGGCCTGATCAAGGACTTGGAGAAAGGCCAAGCCGACCTGAACAAACAGTTGAAGGCGGCCGGTCTGGATAAGATTCAACAAGAGCTGCAGAGCCAAATCGACGCATTCCTTGCCGCCCAAGGCCAATAAGCAGGCGGGGGTGAAAGGAGGGGACGCCCGTCCCCTCTTTTTCTTTCATTGTAATGTTGTGTTGGAAGGAGCAGGATTGAATGAGCGTGATGGGATGTGACCTCGAAGGTTACAGGATGCGCGATTGCGCGATTGAGCGTGCCGAACTGTAAAAGTACATTTCATTTGGAAAGTACATTTCATTTGGTGAAAAGTCCCCTTTATTCAGTGTCTGAAATGTAAAAGTACATTTGGTATGAGACGATTGAGGCTAAAAAGGGTGGATTGGGCTGAATTCAACTGCACTTTTACATTTGAAAGGCCGCTATAAGGGGAATTTGGCGAAAATGGACTGCACTTTTGCATTTCGTAACGGTAGTTCGCTGCAAAGCACATGAGAATGACATGAACATCAATACAGATCAGAAACGGGGAGGAGTTATTTCGATGAGTAGAAGCTCAAAACCGATGAAGTTCCCGCCAATCAGCGACAAACTGCCGGTCTTTATGCACGGCGCCGACTATAACCCGGACCAATGGCTTCATGATCCGCAGGTGCTGACCGAGGATATCCGGCTGATGAAGCTGGCCCATTGCAATGTGATGGCGGTGGGGATCTTCTCCTGGGCCTCGCTGGAACCGGAGGAAGGCGTATACCGGTTTGAATGGCTGGACCGCGTGCTGGACACGTTCGCCGAGAACGGCATCTACGCCTGGTTGGCCACGCCAAGCGGCGCCCGGCCGGCCTGGATGTCGGAGAAGTATCCGGAGGTGCTGCGCGTCGAGAAGAACCGGGTGCGCAATCTCCACGGCATGCGTCATAACCACTGCTTTACATCCCCGGTCTATCGGGAAAAAGTGACCCAGATGAATACCCGGCTGGCGGAGCGCTATTCCAGTCACCCGGCTGTGGTAGGTTGGCACGTATCCAACGAATACGGCGGAGAATGTCACTGCGACTACTGCCAAGACGCTTTCCGCGAATGGCTGAAACGGAAATACGGCACGCTCGAAGCGCTCAACCACGCGTGGTGGACGAACTTCTGGAGCCATACGTATACCTCCTGGTCGCAGGTGGAATCCCCGGCACCTCACGGGGAAATGATGGTGCACGGACAGAACCTCGATTGGCGTCGATTCGTGTCTGACCAGACGATCGACTTCTACAAGCATGAGATCCAGCCGCTCAAACAAATCAATCCGGATTTGCCCTGCACAGTAAATATGATGGACCTGTTCTACGGGTTGGATTATCGCGAGTTTGCGAAAGCTGTGGACGTCATTTCCTGGGACGCTTATCCGATGTGGCATGAGGCCGAATCCGATGCGGGGGTTGCTTCCTGGTTTGCATTTAACCACGACTTGTTCCGCTCCTTGAAGCAGAAGCCGTTTATGCTGATGGAGAGCACGCCGTCACTGACGAACTGGCAGCCGGTCAGCAAGCTGAAGCGGCCGGGTATGCACAAGCTGTCCTCGCTGCAAGCAGTGGCCCACGGGTCCGACACAGTCCAATATTTCCAGTGGCGAAAAAGCCGCGGCTCCAGCGAGAAATTCCACGGCGCGGTCATCGACCACGTCGGCCATGAGCACACGCGCGTGTTTGCGGATGTTGCTTCGCTTGGCAAGACGCTGTCGGAATTAACGGAGATTCTGGGGACCACCGTTCCGGCGGAAGCAGCCATCCTGTTTGATTGGGATAACCGCTGGGCGATCAATGACGCCCAAGGGCCGCGCAACAAGGGCATCCATTATGAAGAGACCGTCATGCAGCAGTACCGCGCGTTGTGGGAACTGGGCGTGCCAACGGACATCGTCGGTTCGTTTGACGATTTCAGCAACTACAAACTGCTGGTCGTACCGATGGCGTACTTACTCCGGGAAGAAACCGGGGCGAAGATGGAGCAGTTTGTGAAGGACGGCGGCACCTTGTTCGTCACGTATTGGTCCGGCATCGTCGACGAGAATGACCTGTGCCATCTGACCGGCTTTCCGGGGCCGCTGCGCAAGGTGGTAGGCGTGTGGACGGAGGAAATCGACGGCCTGCATGACCATGACCGCAATGCGTTGATTCTGGAAGACGGGAATCCGCTGGGCTTCAGCGGAACGTATGAGATTCGTGAGCTGTGCGAGCATATTCACGCGGAAGGCGCTAAGGTGCTTGGCGTTTACCGCGATGATTTCTACGCAGGTAAGCCGGCTTTGACGCTTAATGAGCTGGGCCGAGGCCGAGCGTACTATTTGGCCGCTCGCGTCAGCGATCCCGCCTTCTACGAGGCGTTCTACGGCAAGCTCGTGCAAGATGCAGGCGTGCGCCGGGCGCTGGATACCGACCTGCCGGCGGGAGTCACCGCACAGTTGCGCACGGACGGTCAGCACGATTACGTCTTCGTGCAGAATTTCTCCGGCCGGGCCGCCCGCGTCGAGCTCGACCGCCGCAGCTACACCGATGCCGAAACCGGCCTAACCGTGAGCGGCTCCATCGAGCTGCCGGTCAACGGAATCGCGATATTGAAGCGGGAGGCGGTTCTTCAATCATCGTTATAATAATAAAACCCTATTTTCCATATACGCGGAAAGTAGGGTTTTATTTATGGCTTATGCACTAGGACAGCTGGAGCCTATTTTTCGGAAATCAATTTCATGAAGACTTGGACATTAAAGTCGTCATATTGCACCAGCCATCGCTCGTTTACGAAAGTCATCATCAACTCGCCTTCTAACGGAACTCGGTTGCTTTCGCGGCCTTCCGAGTTTGTCAGTAGTAGATTTACAGTGTATTCGATGGTGACATTGTTCTCATCTTGCGCTTTAATGCCGGTTTGCAAATCATCAGGTTTGATGGACAGCTGCGTATCCGCAGCAACTCTTAAAGGTAAAATGGTGATTCGATTGTTAACCTGTTTTTCGTAAAACGATTCCGTTAAAAAAGGTTTGATCGCTTCGTTTCGCTTCTGAATGGATTCGGCAGACAACAGATCCTCAGTAAAGTCAACTTTATATTCGGTCGTTTTATAGGCTTCGGCTGTTTTCATCGCATCGTCAGTTTTAGGCTGGGGTTCATTACAACCAGTGATGAGCAATAGGAAGCATGCCAGTATACTTATTAACCACGGGAGTTTTTGCATTAAATTCTCCCCTTTTTTTCGCTCGTATTAAATAAAATTTCCATAATTAACAATAAACGTTCTGCTTGGTGTTGTCAAATTAGGCTCGAAAATAGTCAGTGTCAAGCTAGCGTGGGCAGTCATTTAAGATGCCTGGAACGCGAACCCCG
>NZ_JAWDJI010000115.1:0-23254 GCF_032465655.1 Paenibacillus sp. 3LSP
ACGGGAAATTTCCAGTTCGATTAAATCAACAGCTTGACATCATACCGCTGGACTTAAAAATCCTGTGAAAACGGATGGATGAATTATGCTTTTAATGAGATCCATTCGTCCCGGTGGATGACTTCCAAACGATGGACGCTGTCCAACTTCTTGAATACTTCGGTGCTGGGGAGCCCGAGAATGCTGTGGAGCTGTTCCGCATCATAGTTAACGATGCCGCGTCCCAATACCTCGCCGCCTGCGCTGATAACCTCTACGACATCGCCGGTATGGAACTGTCCGCTGGCCTCTTTGACGCCAACGGGAAGCAAGCTTCGTCCGCCGCGGATCAGCGCCTCCTCAGCACCGGCATCTACCGTCAGCGTCCCGATTGGGGTGGAGAAGAAGCCCAGCCACTGCTTCTTTCGCGGCAGCGAGGCACCGTGGGCTTCGAAATAGGTGCCATGCCCATCGCCGTGCAAAGCGGCCAGCAGATCGCCGGGGGAGGCGACCTTTCCGACGAAGACCGGAACGCCTCCGAGCGAAGCGATTTTCGCGGCGTCAATTTTCGACCTCATACCGCCCGTACCGACGGAGGAGCCGGCACCGCCGGCGATCGCATAGATCTGGCCGGTGATTTCCGTGACCCGGCTGATCCGCTGGGCCTGTGGATCCAGACGCGGATCCTTGGTGTACAGACCGTCCATATCGGTCAGGATCAGCAGGTGATCGGCGTGAATCAGGTTAGCGACAAGGGCGGACAACGTATCGTTGTCGCCGAACTTCAATTCATCCAGCGAAACGGTATCGTTCTCGTTAATAATCGGCAGCACGTTTCGCTTCAACAGCTCTTCGATCGCCATGCTGGCGTTGCCCGTTCGCTTACGGTTTTGGAAATCGGACCGGGTCAGCAGCACCTGGGCCGCAGTCACTCCGTGTCGAGCCAATTCTTCGCGATAAGCCTGCATCAGCAGCGCTTGACCAACGGCAGCCGAAGCCTGCTTCTCATGCAGCAGCTTAGGCCGTTCGGAGTAGCCGATTTCACGAAACCCGGCGGCCACAGCGCCGGAGGTGACCAGCAATGGCTGGTATCCGGCCTCAATCAACCCGGCCAATTCGGATGCGTAATACGCCACGGCCTCCCGGTTTAAACCTCCTTCTGACGATGTCAGCGAACTGCTGCCAATTTTGACGACGATGCGTCGCAGCATGGGGATCACTCCTCGAACGATAGATATAAATAAAAAAACTTTCGCCTTTGCATGCAAAGGACGAAAGTTTCGACTTCCGCGGTACCACCTTTATTGATGAGACAAGCTCATCCAACTTCAATGCCCGGTAACAGGGGCGCTGTCCGGCTTGTTCGGCCGGCCGCTCAGGGATAGGATTCGGAAAGGGCTAGCATGTAAATTCTTTCAGCCGGTGGAATTTACTCTCTGTCTTGCCGCGTACTTTCGTACTGGTCCCGTCAATGCGTTTTATCAAAATGTCCGTTTATGGTTCTCATGTAATGTAAGCATACCACGCGTCCCCTGGTATTGCAAAGGGAAAAGCGCCGAAATGGCGCAACCATCGCTTCTTTTGGTTTCATTCACGTTCGGCTTGCGATTCAACCCAGGCACCATTATGATGAGATTTAAGCAAAGTGAAGCCTACGAAAAGGCGGTGTGAAAAGCAAGTGAGTCTACAGTCCAGTCATTGGCGGATCGCCATGATTCAATGCGATGTCGCCTTAGGGGAACCCGAAGTGAACCGGACCAAGTTCGAGGAGGCAATGGAACGAGCAGCTCACGCTGCAGAGAAACCAGACGTCATCCTGCTGCCGGAGCTGTGGGATACGGGATACGCCTTGACGGAAATTGGCCGGTTGGCTGATCCGGAGGGACAGCACAACCGGGCATGGCTGTCTGCCTTCGCCCGGCGTCATGGGATCCATATCATTGGCGGCTCGATTGCCGAAAATCGCAGCGGTCAAGTCTACAATACGATGCTGGTCTTTGACCGCAACGGGGATGAGGTGGCCGCATACTCTAAAATTCATCTGTTTCGACTGATGGAAGAGGAGAAGTATCTGCAACCGGGAGAACGGAGCGCGACGTTTGAGCTGGATGGCGTGACGGCCGGGGCAGCCATCTGTTACGATATCCGCTTCCCAGAGCTGACCCGCAGCTTGGCGTTACGCGGGGCGAAGCTGCTGTTTGTGGCGGCGGAATGGCCGATCCCGCGGCTTAACCACTGGCGTACGCTGCTCACTGCGCGGGCGATCGAAAATCAAATGTACGTCATCGCCTGCAACCGGACGGGGAAAAGTGGCGGCGATGAGTTTTTCGGCCATTCGATGATCATCGACCCCTGGGGGGAGATCGTGGCTGAGGGCGGCGAAGCAGAGGAAGTGGTCATCGCCAGCATTGACCTGACGTTGGTTGATCAAGTCCGCCGTCGGATTCCCGTCTTCGACGACCGCCGTCCGCAAGCTTATGATTGATGTGACGTTTGGCGTTCCTTCATCGTCTTTTTAAACGTCTCGATAAAAGCCTCCGCAGCTTTGGACAGATAACGTCCTTTGCGGTAGGCGATCACTAGCGTCCGGCTTGGGGCTGGAGCGGCGAGAGGTAAATACGCCGGGATCAACTCGCTGCGTTTCGCTCGGGCGATAAACCGCGGCACCAGTGTAATGCCCATCCCGGCGGCTACCAGCGATTGTACGGTTTCGATATTGTTGCTCTCAAAGACGACATTCGGCTCGAACCCGGCCTCCCGGCATAGGTCGGCAGTCATTTTACGGAAGCCCTGGCCTTTTTTGAGCACGATAAACGGTTCGTTTTCCAGTTGCTTCATCTGAACACCCTGCTCTAATACCCCGGGCAATTTCGTCAGCGGATGGTCCGGAGGAACTGCCAAATCGATGATCTCTTCACCAACCGGTTCGTAAGAGAGCGTGGGCTCCTGCAACGGCAGGGACAGCAGGCTGAGGTCAGTACCGCCTTCGGCCGTCAGTTTCTCCAGGTTCAGGGACGTATCTTCCAACAGGGTCACTTGAATGTTGGGGTAACTCGCTTTAAACGCAGGAAGCACGTAAGGGAGCAGGTGAGAGCCGGTAATCGGCATACTGCCGACCACAACGCGGCCTGCTCTGAGCTGGGAAATGTCGTCCATTTCCTGACGGAGTTGGGCGACGGCGTCCATGATTTTTTGCGCGTGCGCAATAAAGCTGGCACCGGCATAGGTTAGCTCAACCGTACTCGTATTGCGCTGGAACAGCTTCACCCCGAGCTCCTGTTCCAGCTTGGACAGCTGCTGGCTGAGTGACGGCTGAGCGATGTGGAGCTTGTCGGCGGCCCGGGAGAAGTTCTTTTCCTCAGCGATCTTTAAAGTGTATAGAAGTTGACGAAGTTCCATAGCATTAACCCCTTTGGTTCATTAAGGAATAAACCTTCCTGATCTTATAAGTATAACCTATAAGTACACTATAACATATAGATATTTGTATTGGTATGTGACTTGCCTTTATAATAAGAGACAAACATCAAGAGTGTGGAGGTTTTTCGCTTGAAACGGAAAACATGGTGGAAAGAACTCGGCGGATGGGGCTTCTCCATCGTCCTAGGCTTTGTACTTAGCATGATTATCGGCATTTTTATCATTCAACCTTATAAAGTTGACGGTCATTCGATGGAACCAACCTTGACGGACAATCAACGCATTTACGCTTGGAAGTTTACGCATGTGTTGGAGAAGCTGCCGGCTTATGGCGACATCGTCATCATCGACAGCCGGGTAGACCGGAGCCGTACGTTCTGGGACGATGTGAAGGAGCATCCGATCATCACTTGGCTTTCCGGTAGGGAAGAGGACGATGTTTTCTATGTCAAACGCGTGATCGGCTTGCCAGGTGATACGATTGAAGTGAAGGATGGACATGTGTTCCGCAATGGGCAACAGCTGGAGGAACCTTACATCAAGGAGCAGATGGATCCCAGCGCGGCGCAGATATGGCATGTACCGGAGAACCACGTATTTGTGATGGGGGATAACCGGAACAACAGTAATGACAGCCGCAGCATCGGACCGGTACCGCTGGATCATGTGATGGGGATCGATTCGTTTTAAGACTTGTGTAGAAATGGAGCAATCCAAGCCGGGAAGTTTCTCGGATGGGTTGCTCTTTTTTCGAGTGAAGATAGGGGTATAGGCTTTGTCTATCAACCATATTGCTTTCAAGTCTTGGACGATGGAAGGATCCGGCCTTTAAAATAGGAGGCAGTTTAAAGAAGGGGGTGCTGTGATGCTCCATTCGGTTGTATCGACGCTGTTAGGCGTTCTGGTGCCGCTGGCGGTTCCGGTTGCCGCCGGGGCGCTGCTGGCCCGGTTTCGCGCCTGGGACACGAAGCCGCTGCTTACGTTGTATTTGTACGTGCTAAGTCCGGCAATAATCTTTGACACGCTGCGGGGTGCCCATATCTCCACGGATGAGCTGTACAGTACGATCGGCTTCGCCCTGGTGAATCTGCTGTTTATGTGGGGCATTGCCCAAGGGATCGGGAAGATCGCCCGCCTGGATCCGGCGGAGCAGGCCGGCCTGACACTGATCTCCACCTTAACGAACAGCGCCAACTACGGACTGCCGCTCGTGCTGCTGGCCTTTGGCCAACTGGGTCTAGATAAAGCTTCCGTATACGTCATCACGCAAATGATCATTGTGAATACGGCAGGTGTTTATTTTGCGGCACGTTCCCAGTTTTCTGTTCAAAACGCAGTCAAATCGGTGTTTACCCTGCCAGCGGTGTATGCGGCGGCGCTGGCTGTATTTCTAAAATGCTTTGGGCTTCACCTGACAGCCGGGTTGGAGCAAGGGATAGGCATGGTCGCGGACGCTTATTCGCCGGTGGTGCTGACGATCTTAGGCGCGCAAATGATGAAGGTTGGTCGGGCGGAGGCGAAGCAGGTTAAGCCTGCCGGATTTTGGACGGGGACGGCCATTCGCTTGCTACTAGCACCGTTTGTGGCTCTTGTAACATTAAAGCTACTGGGCATTTCGGGTCTGCTGTTTTCAGTCTTGTTCATTCAAGCCTGTATGCCGGTTGCGGTGAATGCCGTTGTGCTGGCCGAGCGATTTGATGCCGCCTCGGGTCTAGTATCAAAATGTATCGTATGGACGACCCTCGCTTCCTTTTTGACGCTCCCCGCATTGATCGTGCTCGTCCAGTAAGGAACAGATCGAGCTCTGTACACATCCGCACTCGTTCGAGACTGTCTCGGGTTAGAATTGCCACCGTCAAATTTCTATCTCCAGATAGAGATAGGCTATGATAAGGTAAAGACATCCAACGTTTGGAGGTCACGTTTCGATGTCCATGGGAAAAAGCACAATTCTCCTTCGACCTGCTGTCATCAGCGTGGTTATCTTAATTTCCATGTTTTCGGCCGGGCTGTTTGACGGAACCCCGTCTCAAAGTGCCTTGAACGGGCTGATTTGGCTGAGTTATGCCTGCATCCTGTTCCTTCCGAAATCCCAATGGACTCCCAAGCATGCCTGGGCGGCATTGGGTCTGCTTGTTGTGATTACGGGGATGAATTTTGTCTGGTATCAGGATTGGGAGTTGGTCTACTTCCTCATTTTCGTCGTGTTTTATGCACTGTTCCGCTTGATTATGCCGAAGCCGCTGTGGCCTGCTATCCTGACGCTGTTGATTACGGCCGTTCTATTCATCCATTATGGCGCCTTAAATCTGCCTGAGATCATGAGCTATATCTCGCTTGCGATCTTTCTGTACTCTGTTATTCGCCGTCGGATGTTGCGTCAAGAAATGCATGAGCAAAATCTCCGTCATATTGCAGAGCTGCGGAAGGCGTATGATGAATTGCAGGAGGCTTCCGTAACCTCGATGCGGTTTGCGATCTTGGAGGAGCGTACGCGCATCGCCAGAGAAATTCATGATTCCGTCGGCCACAGCCTCACGTCCTTGATCGTCCAACTCCAAGCGCTGCGGTTCATGGTCCGGCAGGATCCTGAACGATCGGAACAAACGATTGATGAGATGTTGGTCGTCGCACGTCAGGGTCTTCAAGATATCCGCAACTCCGTTCATGCGCTGGCGGATGACTCCTCGTTCTCCGGCAAATCTGCCCTAAAAGCCCTACTGTCACGTTTTGAAGCTTCATCCGGAATTCGCTGCGTGATGGATGACGAGCTGCCAGATGAGGATTTGGGAGACAAAGTCTACGGGATTCTGTTTAAAATATTACAAGAAGCCAGCACCAATGTGGTACGCCATGCGGAAGCCACCGAGGTGGAAGTCCGTCTATGGAAGGAGATGGATCAGGTCGTGATGCGCATTCGGGATAACGGCAAGCTGCCAGTCGGGCAGCCCATCACCGAAGGGTTTGGGATAAAAACGATGCGAACTCGGGTGGAGGAGATCGGCGGAAGTTTGCAGGTTGCGGCACATGAACCAAGCGGCTTGGAGATTGTGGCCAAACTCCCGGTGTTGAGCGAGCCAAACCAACAGGATACGGAAGGAAAGGAGGAGGCTCATGACGGAAGCAAACCGGATTAAAGTGATGCTCGTTGACGATCAGAACATGATTCGCCAAGGCTTTGGCTATATTCTCAGCTTGCAGCCTGATCTGCAGATCGTTGGTGAAGCGGGAAACGGAAACGATGCGGTCAAAATGGCGGAGGAGCTGCGTCCGGATGTCATTCTGATGGATGTACAGATGCCGTTCATGGACGGAATTGAAGCGACAAAGCGAATCATGGCGCAGCAAACAGGGGTTAAAATCGTGATTTTGACGACGTTTGATGATCAGGACTATGTGCTAGAAGGGATTCGTGCCGGCGCTGTCGGCTACCTATTAAAAGATGCGGAAGCAAGCGACATGATTGAAGCGATCCGGGCAGCTTATCGGGGAGAAGCCATCTATAAGACGAAACTTGCCTCCGGCGCCTTGCAGGAAGCGATAGCCTCTGCATCACTGTCCGCTCCTGATAATGTACTGCAAGTGAAGTTGCTGGAGCCGTTGACTGAGCGCGAACAGGAGATTCTCCAGGAGATGGCCTATGGACTTCGTAATGAGCAAATAGCGGCCAAGTTGTTTATTACCGAAGGGACGGTAAAATCCCATGTCCACCGGATCTTGCAGAAGTTTGGCTGCGAGGATCGGACGCAGGTGGTTGTGATGGCGCTGCGGGGCGGGTTGGTGAAGTAGCCAGCCGCCTTTTGTGCCACTTATAAGCTAAACCTATTGCGTTTATAGATATTATATCTTGGAACAATTAACACGATCATGTTATATTAGATTCAACATTCAAGGCCGGAGGGCGCAGCAAACCGCCCTTTCGCCTTGATCACGTGTACGAATCCTTCTGTGGGGTGATTAATCATGAGCAGCAAAAAGACAATGTACGAGAAAATCTGGGATAACCATGTTATTTATCAAGAGGAAGGCAAACCGAGCATTCTCTATATCGATTTGCACCTCGTTCACGAGGTGACTTCACCGCAGGCATTTGAGGGTCTTCGCCTTAGCGGACGCAAAGTGCGCCGTCCTGAATTGACCTTCGCTACGATGGACCATAACGTCCCAACCAAAGACCGTTATAACATTACCGACCCGATTTCGAAGCAGCAGATTGATACGCTGGCCAAGAACTGCCGCGATTTTGGCATCACCTTGTATGACCTCGATACGATTGACCAAGGCGTCGTGCACGTTATGGGGCCGGAGCTGGGCCTGACGCATCCGGGCAAAACGATCGTTTGCGGCGACAGCCATACGTCCACACACGGTGCGTTTGGTGCACTTGCTTTCGGGATTGGGACGAGTGAAGTTGAACACGTACTGGCAACCCAATGCTTGCAGCAGGCGAAAGCGAAAACGCTGGAAGTTCGTTTTGTGGGCAAACGCAAACCAGGGGTAACGGCAAAGGATATGATCCTGGGTGTCATCGCCAAGTACGGCACGGACTTCGCCACCGGCTATGTTATTGAGTATACAGGTGAAGCGATTCGTGAGCTGTCCATGGAAGAGCGGATGACGATTTGTAATATGTCGATTGAAGCCGGAGCAAGAGCAGGCTTGATTGCACCGGACGAAACGACGTTTAATTACCTGCGGGGTCGCGAGCATGTGCCGCAAGGAGCTGCATTCGACCAAGCCGTGGAAGAGTGGAAGAAGCTGGCTACCGATGAAGGTGCAACTTATGATCGCGTCGTCGAATTCGATGTGGATTCGCTGATTCCGCAAGTTACCTGGGGAACGAGCCCGGGGATGGGGACGGGGATCAACGGTGTGGTGCCGAATCCAGCTGATTTCGAGAATGAGAATGAACGCAAAGCCGCTGAGAAAGCGCTGGAATACATGGGCTTGACCCCAGGGACGCCGATGACGGATATCGCGATTGATTACGTCTTTATCGGTTCCTGTACAAACGGCCGGATCGAAGACCTGCGTGCAGCAGCGGAAATCGCGAAAGGCTACAAGGTTTCCGACAAAGTTACGGCGATCGTCGTTCCAGGTTCGGGCCGCGTGAAGCTGCAAGCCGAGAAAGAAGGTCTGGACAAAATCTTCAAAGAAGCTGGCTTCGAATGGCGTGATGCAGGTTGCAGTATGTGTCTGGCCATGAACCCTGACGTCTTGCAGCCGGGGCAACGTTGTGCTTCGACCTCCAACCGTAACTTTGAAGGACGGCAAGGGCGCGGCGGCAGAACCCATCTGGTTTCTCCAGCGATGGCGGCAGCAGCGGCGATCAAAGGTCATTTCGTCGACGTGCGCGAATGGGAAATCAAGAGTGAAGTCCTGAGCTAATCAAGGGAAAAGGGGAGAATCGACGATGGAAGCATTTGTAAAACATACTGGGATCGTAGGTCCAGTGGACCGTGTCAACGTAGATACCGATGCAATTATACCTAAACAATTTCTGAAACGGATTGAGCGTTCTGGATTTGGTCAGTTTCTGTTCTATGAATGGCGGTTTGACACGGAAGGGAACCCGAATCCTGAGTTCGAATTGAACAAACCGCGGTACGCTGGTGCGTCCATTCTGATTTCACGCGTGAACTTCGGGTGCGGTTCTTCGCGGGAGCATGCACCGTGGGCTATTTTGGATTACGGATTCCGTTGTGTAATTGCACCGTCCTTTGCGGATATTTTCTATAACAACTGCTTTAAGAACGGCATCCTGCCGATCAAGCTGTCGGAAGAACAAGTGGAGGAACTGTTCCAGCGCACAGCTGCCCATGAGGGATACAAGCTGACGGTGGATCTGGAGCAAAAAACGATCACCGATGAGTATGGTTTGAACATCAGCTTTGATCTGGATGAGCACCGCCGTCAGTTTTTGCTGCAAGGCTTGGACGATATCGGTTTGACGCTGCAGCACGAAGATTTGATTGCGGCATACGAGAAGAAGAAATTTGCGCATTTGGCTTAAACCGTCTGAACTTGGCGGGAAGTCCCGGCTGCGAGATGCAGCTGGGGCTTTTTTTTGTCAATCTATGAAAATATAAGTCTATCAGCCCAGAGTTTTTTCTGATATTATGGAAGTAATTAGCAACGATTTAGGAATGTTGACGTTTACAATGCTCACTGGATCCTCGTCTGGTGGCGTATCCGGCAACAAGATTCTTGATTCGGCAAAAAACGAGGGTGGGGTAGGGATTTACGGATGAAGAAACTCGGCTTAATGATGTTTATGTTGGTTGGTTTGCTCGTGTTTCCGGGATTGGCGAACAACGCCTACGCTGCCTCGGCGGAGGCAGCCGGCACCCATATTGTGCTGGACGGCCAGGAGCTCGAACAGCCTGCTGGTGCCCAAGCGGGGATCGTGGGAGGCAACGTAATGGTGCCGCTGCGCGTCGTTGCCGAAGGTTTGGGTTACCAAGTTGGCTGGGAGAAGCAGAGCGGCACGATTACGATCTCCCAAGAGGGAACCGAACTGAAGCTTACGCTGGGCCAAGACACCGCTTATGTTGACGGTCAGCTGGTGAAGCTGAGTTCTGCTCCATTTCTGCAGGGAGATTCAACGCTGGTTCCGCTGCGTTTCGTAGGGGAACAGATGGGGATGAAGGTGAGCTGGGACAATGTTACGAAGTCCGCTTACTTAACGAGTCCTGCAGGAGGCACTGCCTCCGGTGTTGTTCCGGGGACGGCGAGTCAAGCTCCAGGGTCGGAGACTCCAAACTCCGTTCCGGGAGGGCAGCCTGCGGCAGGGGATAACCATACATACGACCCGGGAGCTTCAACGGGGAACCAAGCCGAGAGCCCAATCGCGTTGATCCAAGGTATCAGCTTTAGCGAAAACCGTCTAATGTTTGCCGTTTCCGGCAGCGTGACCCCAAACGTATTTAAAATGAGCGGTCCTGAGCGGCTCGTCATTGATGTTCCCAACGCCGACTTTGCTCCAACTTTTGGGGATGTTCATCCTTTGGACGCAGGTCGGAACGGTCAATTTGCCGTCAGCGATTATCCGGACGTCTCCCAGATCCGGTATTCGCTGTTTAGCCAATCGCCGTCAACGGTTCGGATTGTCATCGATTTGAACCGGAGCGTAGATTTTAAGGTCACGAACCTTGATGATGGGCTTGTAACCGTTGATTTGACAGTGGCTGCAGACGTACCTAGCACCAATACGGTGGCAGGCGGCCGGCCGCTGGTTGTGATCGATGCAGGTCATGGCGGCAGCCAGCCTGGGGCGATCAGTGTCACGAAGAAACAGGAGAAGGAGTTTACACTGGCTGTGGCGCTGAAAGTCGAAGCGTTGCTCCGACAGGAAGCGGGTTTAGAGGTCATCCTGACCCGTATGACGGACGTCACCATGACGCTCCAGGATCGGGTGAAGGTAGCCAATGATCAAGGGGCTGCGGTGTTCGTATCGATTCATGGTAACAGTATCGATCCGCCAAGCAACCCTAGCGGTACAGAAACGTATTACACTCGAGACGAGAGCATTCCGCTTGCGAATGTCATGCACCAGCATTTGGTGAAGGCAACGGGCTTAAAAGATCGCGGCGTTAGAAAGAGTAGCCTGCATGTCACACGGGAAACGAAGATGCCAGCCGTGCTGCTTGAGGTCGGTTATCTGAGTAATAAGACCGATGCCGAATTAATGTACACGGAGGAGTTTCAACAACGTGTGGCAGAAGGGATTGTCGCGGGTATTAAAGAATATCTGGGCTTATGATCGATAAGATATGACAAGGAGGGAAGCGGCATGAAGAGAAAAGTGGCGGTATTGCTGGCTTTGGTGGCCATGCTGGGGGTTGCTGCAGGATGCGGTAACAAGCCGACGGCTTCACCTCCGGAGAATGAGCATCAGAGGGAAGCTGCGCTAAGCAGCGGTGCGCAGCAAGGTGAAACTCAGATGCAAGAGGTGCAGGGGCCGGTGAACGGTACTGATGATTCGGGGGATCCCCAAACCGATGCACAAGCGGGGGCGGAGAAGCTGACTATCCAGGTTTATTTGACAGATGATGATATGTTGGAGCTGAAGCAGACGCCGCGTGAGATTGAATTTACAGCGGATCAGAGCAAATATGAAAGCGCCTTTGAGGCGCTGCAAACTGCAGAAGACAGTCTGCTCTCCCTTTGGGAGAAGGTGGTTCTAAATACGGTGAAGTTCGACTCGGAGAGCGGGCAGTTAGCGATCGATATTCACTTGCCGGACGAAGCACGCCTTGGTGCGGGCGGGGAGTCGCTGGCAATCGAAGCGCTGAAGAACACAATGTTTCAGTTTGAGGAAGTCCAGCAAATCGAGTTGACGGTGGATGGTCAGCAAGTCGAATCACTGATGGGTCACGTGGACCTGGAGCATCCGATGAACCGCTAAGTACATCATCTACGAAGTGCAGATAAAGATGACGGGCAGCAGCAGACTATACCAGCCCAGCAAATCCGAATGCGGATTTGCTGGGCTGTTTTTTGCTTCAAGCTTATAGGTCCTAGCCGCAAATGAGATAACTTACCTCTCATAAAGCGTTAGAATCGCGAAGCATCCGTTTTGACGCTTGCCAGCGAGCTTATTTGCGCCAAATGGCTCCATTTGGAGGAGGAAACCGGCAAATAAGCTTTCACATAAGTGTTAGAATCGCAACGCCTCCGTTTTGGGCCTAATAGCGTTGCTGGCAAGCGTTAGAGCGCAGGTTGGCTATTGCGCCTAACTGCGCCAACTTGCTACTAATTGGCCAGTGACGTGTGCATCTCCGGCTAACGCTTGCCACAGCGCTTATTTGGGGCAAATGAAGGAGATTTCAATTCTAACGCTTGCCAGCGAGCTTATTTGTGCCAAATGGCTCCATTTGGAGGGTGGAACGGGCAAATAAGCTCTCTCATAAGCGTTAGAATCGCAACGCCCTCGATTTGGGCCAAATAGCGTTGCTGGCAAGCGTTAGAGCGCAGGTTGGCCTCAACGTTGTCCGCCGGAGACCATCTATGCACACGTGTTCCTCCACAGCGTCCGCGGCCCTCTCGCCGAGAGTTTGTCTCACTCACATGGCAGCGGCTCGCTCAGTACTGGAGACGCTGCCACAGTGAAGCTGTCCAGCTTCGTTCGTCTCTCTGCCGCATTCAGGAAACACAGGATTTTCATAGGAAACACTGGCAAATGTTAAGCAGAAAAATGCCAGATTTTCGCAACTTTCCAAGCCGATTGGCGTCTAATATGTCGTCTGGTGATGTCGAAATGGAAATGAACGCCTACGGCAACACAAGGCAAAAATTCTAAAGGTAGGGGTGACGGATGAAGAAAAAAAGTTTGGTGACGCTCATGTTCGGCTGGTTGCTGCTCTTCGTAATGGCGCAAACCGGTCATGCAGCGTCCGGCAGTACGAGTATTTATCTGGATGGGCAAGCACTCGCTTTGCCCCAAAATGGACAAGTCCAAAATGTGAATGGAAATGTGATGATTCCAATTCGTGTCGTCGCGGAGGAGCTAGGTTTTGACGTCAACTATGAGAAGAAGACGCGCACGGTAACCATAAAGCAACCCGGTACAATGCTTATTCTTGTCGTGAATCAAACCACCGCTTCCGTCAATGGAAGCGAGATCAAACTGCCCGTCGCGCCGAAGCTTGCCCAAGATACTACGCTCGTACCTATGCGGTTTATCAGTGAGCAAATGGGGCTGCAAGTTGCATGGGATAACACAGCGAAGGCTGCCTATTTGACGACGCCAAGCTCTGGCAGCGGAAGCGGGAATACCGGCAATGCCGGGTCTGGCAACGACTCCGGGAACGGCAACGGAACTGATGTAGAGCAGCCGGGAACGGTTGTGCCTCCAGTAGATACTAGCCATTTGGCGAATGTGACCGGGATCGCGTTTGACAACAACAGCTTAATGATTGCGGTCGATAGGGATGTAACACCTAATGTCTTCACGATGAGTGGTCCCGAGCGGCTTGTGATCGATTTGCCGCAAGCTCAATTTGCCGAAACGTTGGCTAATGGCACTCCGCTGGACGCAAGTAAGAGCGGAAGCCTTGAAATCACGGATTACCCGGATGTTTCCAAGGTTAGATACGCGTTGTTCAGCAACAATCCATCGACGGTTCGAATTGTATTGGATTTGAACCATAAGGTGAATTACCAGCTGGTCAATGAGAATGACGGCTTGATTTTCGTTAATTTGAACACGGATTCAAGTCAGGGCGGAGGAACCTCCGGCGGCAGCGGGAAGAAGACGGTCGTACTGGATGCCGGTCACGGGGGAAGCGATCCGGGCGCCATTAGTGTTACGAAGAAGAAGGAAAAAGATTTTAACCTGGCGGTTGTGCTGAAGGTGAAGGAACTGCTGCAAAACGATCCGAACATCAATCTGGTGCTAACGCGCGAGAGCGATACGTATCCAACGTTGTCTGACCGGGTGAAGATTGCCGAGAACGTTAAAGCGGACATTTTTATCTCCGTACATGCGAACTCCGGCTCTGCTTCGGCCAGCGGTGTGGAGACCTATTATACGCGGGCAGCCAGCCTGGATCTGGCGAAGGTTATGCATAAGCATCTGGTTCAAGCCTCCGGCTTGGCCGATCGCAAAGTCCGTACGCAAAGCTTGCACGTGACCCGGGAAACGACGATGCCGGCCGTGCTGCTGGAATGCGGGTACTTAAGCAACAAGAACGATGATGCACTGTTGGCAACCGATGCGTACCGGAGTAAAGTTGCCCAGGGTATCGTTGACGGTATTAAAGAATATCTCGGCCTTCAGTGATCGCCGGGCGAAGGAGGAAGTCACCGTGAACAGAAGAAGAAGCATCATCCTCGGAATCCTGGTACTTCTGCTCGCCTTGAGCAGCGGCTGCGGGCAGAAGCCGCAGGCTGCTCCGGATGCTGGAGCAGGGAATGCCGAGGCGAACCAAGGAAGTGTACAAGCACCAAACGAGGCAACCCCGCAAAATTCCGATGCAACGCAAGGAGCGGGCGGAGTCGATCAACCGCAGCTGAAGACGGAGAGCATTGAGGTTTATTTTACCGATGAACAGATGCTAGAGCTCAGCAAAGAGAGCCGTGAGATCTCTTATCCGGCGGAGCAAGACAAATATTTAGCCGCCCTCAAAGCGCTGCAAACCCCTAATACCGCAAGCCAATTCTCTCTATGGGGCAAAGCGGAGTTTCATTCGGCTGACTTCAAGGACGGAACGGTTACCGTTGATTTAACGCTTCCGGATGAAGCGCGCCTTGGAGCAGGCGGGGAGGCGTTAGCGATAGATGCGCTGAAGAACACGTTGTTCCAATTCGACGAAGTCGAGGCGATCGATGTGCTGGTTGACGGCGCTCCCGTGGATACTTTGATGGGTCATGTCGAACTGACGCATCCATTAGTAAGAAATTAAGGGATTGGGGAGGAACTCGCCCGTCCGCCGTCGAATGGTTTAAGGAGATCTTTTTTGTAGAAAGGAAGAATTTGATGGCATCCTATAAACGCACGTTTCAACGCAGTACCCGGAAAGCGGTCTCCGCGATGCTGGTCACGGCCATGTGCTTGGGCGGGACGACGGCGGCATTCGCCGAGGAAACGCCGGCTGTAACCACCTCGCAAAGCGTTGCGTCGGTATCCTTGTTTAGCGACGTACCGAACGGTTTTTGGGCGGAGAAACATATATACAAATTAGCAGCTGAAGGCATTCTGCTAGGCGATGCCGGCAAGTTCCGTCCGGGCGACAACGTCACCCAGCAGGAAGCGATTACGATGGCGATCCGGTTCATGAACCTGGATTCGCAACTCGGCAACGGTGCCGGAGCTCCGGCAGATCTGAAAGTTGGCAATTATTTTAAACCTTATTTGGAGCTGGCACTGTCGAAAAATTTGATTGACAAAAACGAAGAGCTCGCATCCACGAAGGAAGGCGAAGCTTGGGGTGAGAAGAAGGCTTCCCGGGAATGGGTGGCCAAGCTGCTCGTTCGCGCGTTGGGGAAAGACGCGGAAGCGAAAGCCTCCGCAACGCTGCCAACCGGCTTTGCCGACCAAACCAGCATCTCCGCGAACGCGCGAGGATACGTGAATGTTGCGGTTCAACTGAAGCTGACCAACGGGGTGGAGGGCAACCGGTTCGATCCACTGGGCAAAGTCACGCGAGCCCAAATCGCAACCTTCTTTAGCCGCGGCAGTGAATACGTCAACCCGGGCTATGCCAACGTCTACGAGGGGATTGTTACCGAGCTTACGGACAGCAAGCTGACGTTGTATACGAACGGACAGATGAAGAGCTTTACGTTGGATAACCGTTCGGTCTATTTCACGAAGGATTCCGAAACGAGAACAACGCAAAGCGCCTTGAAGCTGTATACGAAAGTGCTGGCCGTGGATAAGGTGGGCTCAGCCGCATATGTAGAAGTAACCGATCCGAACCAGCAGTTGGAGCGCTCGGAAGGAACGGTATTATGGAACCCAGGAAATAATCAATTGCTGGTTCTAGTAAATAACACTCCAGTAACCTTGACCTATGATAGCAGCACAGCGTTTGTTGATCAGTACGGGAACTCCATCAAAGCTAGCGACTTAACGACTGATAGCACGGTAGTTGTTCAACGTGAGACGTTTACGCCTGACAAGAAGCCAGTGATTATTCAGCTGCAATCTGTGGCGAATATTTCCGGCAACGGTACGGTTTCGAAGATTGATCTTACCGGGAAGAACGTTACGATCAAGCTTGCCAACGGCAATGAAGAAACGTTCAAATACAACGATAAGACGATTTTGCTCTACCAAAACCAAGTTCTAAGTCAGATGGGCGAAGTGAAAGAAGGGGCATCGGTTACGTTTGAAGTGAAGGACGGCGTGCTGGCCTCCTTAGTTGTGACCCAAGCGACAGAACGAACCGTGACCGGGACCTTGCTGGATCTCGTTGGCGATACGTTGCTGAGCTACACCAATGCCGGCGGACGTGATGAAATCAAGCGGCTGGCGAAGAACGTGACCGTGGAAATCAACGGGATCGCAGACGCGAGCCTGGACGATCTGATCACGGATGAAAAGGGCGGGGACAAGGTTGAATTGACCCTGAATCCCGACGACGAAGTGACGAAGATCGTAGTTACGGGGCGTCAATCCGAGAAATTGGAGAGCGCAACGGTGATCAACTATGACGCGAAAACCAAGGCGCTTACCGTCCTGGATGCGGCGGAGAAACCGTATGTGTTCGTCATCGATGAGAAGACGAAATACAGCTACAACACAACGAACCCAACGTTATCCGGTCTGGAGTCGTTGCTGTCCAAAGGCCGCAAAGTGGATCTGACCGTTGTAGGTTCACGCGCAGTTAATGTGGATGTGACCTACAAGTACGAAGGCACTTATGTATCGGCCAATACCTCCGCGAAGAAAATTACGATTTTGCAGAACAATGGCAAAACCGTAGAAGTTCCTTATCAAGGAACGACGCCAACGATCAGCATTTATGGGAAAGCGAATGCCTCGCTGGCTGATCTCAAAGCCGGGGATCCAGTTACCGCGATGCTGACAGCGAATCAAGACGCGCTGCAAACGCTGGCGGTGAAGAGCACCATTCAGTTTGAGGTCGTTTCGGTGAATACCACGAACAGCCGCATTCGGGCAACAGCGAACGGCGTAACCTCTGAATTCTATGTAGATCAAGCTGTACTGCTTGGCGAAAATGGCGGGGCCATTAAAGTCAGCGACCTGAAAGCGGGACAAACAATCAATGTTACGTTTAACGGACAATCAGCGATCTCGCTGCAAGTCGTGAAGCTGACGTTAGGAAAGATCCAAAGTGTGGATGGTTCGAGCTTGCTGGTGAAATCTTTTGCCGGCAATGTGGAAACTTATTCCTTAGCTAACGGCGTGAAAGTTCAACGTGGGACAGAAGTCAGCACAAGCGTGACATCGCTAACGACCAATGATCATGTTGAAGTTCGCAAAGATACAAACGGTGCAGTTGTCGTGAAGGTGCTGACGGCGCAAGAACGCAAATTCTCCCGTTACGATGGGGTAAGCAAGGAAATTATTGTCTTGCGGTCCTCCACGTCTGACAACAATTATCGCTTTGCGGTAACAGCGGATACGTATTTTCACCAAGGTGACACGACAATATCCGTGCAATCCCTCCAGATTAATGATAAAATTGTTTTGTATTTCAACGGAGACAAGCTGGTTGAAGTCGAAAAGCAATAATCATTATTTCGTGAGATCAACCGTCTTGATGCGGGATGTTTCCCGAGTCAAGACGGTTTTTTCGCGGATAAAACCAAGCGGCCAGCAGGGCCTCCAGGAAAGGAGTGGAGACATGAACGCGGCTGATGTCCGCCATATTTTAGACACCATCGGTGCCATGTTTCCGGATGCGCGCTGTGAGTTGAACCACGAGAATGCCTTTGAGCTTACGATTGCCGTCCTCCTGTCCGCGCAGTGCACCGACGCTACGGTCAATAAAGTTACGGCTGATTTATTTAAGAAGTATAAAACGCCGGAGGATTACGTCTCGGTTCCGTTGGAGGAGCTGGAACAAGATATCCGTAAAATTGGCTTGTACCGCAGCAAAGCCAAGCATATTCAAAGTTTGTGCCGGATCTTGCTGGAACGGTACGGCGGCGAGGTGCCCAGGGAACATGAGAAGTTGGTTGAACTGCCCGGGGTGGGGCGTAAGACGGCCAACGTTGTCGTATCCAACGCCTTTGGGGTTCCGGCAATTGCCGTTGACACGCATGTGGAGCGCGTCAGCAAACGGTTAGGATTAGCCGGATGGAACGATTCCGTTCTCGAAGTGGAAAAGAAGCTGATGAAACGGGTACCTAAAGAGGAGTGGACGTTAACGCATCATCGCTTAATCTTTTTCGGAAGGTATCACTGCAAGGCGCAAGCCCCTAAATGTGATGTTTGCCCGCTGCTTGACGTTTGCCGGGAGGGCAAAAAACGTATGAAAACGCCGCAAAACAGAAAACCTAAGAAAAATGCGGCAAAATAAGATAACCCATAGGTGAGGATGAGAGACCACATGAGATGCATTTCTGTGTATACCGACAACTTTGAACAGTTCTCGGACGTATTTGAACAAGTTCTTGATTTGAATTTAGGTGAAAATGACGAACGTGAAGTGGACGGGCTGATGGTCAGCGACTCCGGTGAAGTGCCTGAGCATTATTTGGAGCGGATGTCCGCAAAGCCTGAGGTTGTCGTGATGAAGGATAAAACACGCGGCATTACCATTTTACAGCACGGCAAGGTGTTTGAAGTCCTGCTTCCAACTGAAACCGCAGAAGTTGCGGTGAAGTAGAGCTTATATCCCTCTTTTTTTCAAAAAAGAGAAAATGAAATCCCCTCGAATGCGCTTGTGAAACTCACGCACATTCGAGGGGATTTTTGTTGTTAGAGCTTGTTCGTTCATCTATCGTTTCTTAGGCGCGAAGAGATCATCAGCAGTCCGAAGGAGAGCAGGATCGTGCAGCCTGTTAACGCCCAAGCCAGCTGAAGGTTACCGGTATCAACGGCAAAATAAATAGCCGTCGGTATCGTTTGAGTGCGGCCGGGAATGTTGCCGGCGATCATCATCGTTGCCCCAAATTCCCCCAGCGCACGGGCAAACCCGAGAATAAAGGCCGCCTGCAGCGAACGCGCGGCGAGTGGAAGCACGATATAGATCAGCACCTGCCATTCCCCGGCGCCCTGTGAACGAGCGGCGTCTTTCAGATGCTTATCCACTTCAAGGAAGCCGGACTTCAACGTTTGATAGATCAGCGGGAAGCTGACAACAGCCGCCGCGACCACGGCACCAATCGGCTGAAACACAAAGCTGATGTGGAACAGGCGTTCCGCGGCCTGGCCGATCCAACTGTTTTTCCCCAACACCACCAATAAAATAAAGCCGACCACGCTTGGCGGAAGGACCAGCGGAAGGAGAAAGGCGGTTTCCACCAACGTCTTCCCATAAAAAGTGGCGGCGGACATGCGCCACGCCACCAGCAATCCTGCCGCAAAGGCAATGATCGTGGCGGCAATGGACACTTGCAGAGATAAGGTGACTGGCTCCCAGAAGGAGTCCGAGAATTCAAATGTATGCATATATGGTTACTCCATCGGGGTGAACCCGTATTTGATGAATACTTGCCGGGCTTGATCGCTTAATATAAATTCGTAGATAGCTTTCGCTTCGTCGGGATGGGCGCTGCCCTTAAGCACGCCGATCGGATATTCAATCGGGTCATGGCTTTCAGGTTCTGCGGTCAAGGCCACTTTCACTTTGTCGGAAAGGGCTGCATCGGTTTTGTACACGAACCCGGCGTCAACATTGCCGGTTTCCACATAAGACAGCACCTGTTTGACGTCCTTCGTCAGCACCAAATGGGATTGCAACGTGTCCCAAAGCTGATGGTAGGCTAGAGCTTGCTGTGCGTATTTTCCGGCTGGAACCGATTCAGGGGTGCCCATGGCGATATCGCCGAGTTTGCTTAAATCGTCCATGCGTTGGATCACCACAGCATCTTCCTTAGGGACGATCAGGACCAAGTTATTCGTCACTAGGTTGGTGGTGAGACTCTCGTTGATGAGTCCTTTGTCAAGCAAGACGTTCATTTGTTTCGTTCCGGCAGACAGGAACAGGTCAACCGGTGCGCCTTGTTCAATCTGCTGCTGAAGCGTGCCGGAAGCCGCATAATTAAAAGTCAGCTTCACTTGGGGATGCTCGGCTTCATACAAGCTCTGAAGTTCACTTAGGCTCTCAGTTAAGCTGGCAGCGGCGGAGATGAGCAACTCGACTTCTTCCGTAGAATCAGACGGGTCCTTGACCGGTGCAGACGAGGCAGCAGGATGGCCGCAACCGGAAGATAGAATGATCAGAATGGCTGAGAGTACAGCTAAGATAGGCTCTTTCATAAATTTATGCATAGGTAAACCACCTTAGTTATATCTAATTATAACTAGATTATACAAAACATAACGAATTGTATAGACCCCTAGGGAATCTTCATTGAAAAAAAGAGGAATCCCCGGTAAGATGAGTCTAGTTGCATGAACTGATGTGGAACGGATGAAGGAGTGCGCTATGACCGAACCGATCTCATATACCGCCGAGGAAATCGCTAAACTGTTGAAGGTGTCTAAGCTAACGGTCTATGACCTGATCAAAAAAGGAGAACTTCCCGCTTACCGGGTGGGTAAACAGATGCGAGTGGATTCCACTGATCTGGAAGCTTATAAGCAGAGAGCCAAAGGCGGGACAGCACCTCATGCTGCCGCCGGTATACCGGCTTTCCAAGCGGCGCCCTATACTATGCCGCCTCAGTCGGATGTAGATAGGGGAGAAACGCCGAACGGTGCGAAGACGCTGGTCATTACCGGGCAGGACACGGGATTGGATCTGCTGGCGAAAGCACTGGAATCCAGACTTCGGGGGTGCCGGCCGCTGCGTTCTTTTGCCAGCAGTATGGACAGCTTGGTGGCCATGTATCATGGTGCGGCAGATATCGTGAGTACCCATCTGTATGACGGAGATACGGGAGAGTATAATTTGCCGTATATTCGCAAGTTGTTTATTTCCCTTCCTTATATGGTGTTGAACTTTGCGACGCGGAGGGCTGGATTTTACGTCAAGCAGGGCAATCCGCTGGGGATTCGCTCCTGGGAGGATCTGGCGCGGCCGGGAATTCGGTTAATTAATCGGGAAAAAGGCTCCGGCGCTCGGGTGCTATTGGATGAGCAACTGCGCATGCACGGGATTTCACCGGATTCCATTAATGGATACGATCAAGAGGAAACATCGCATATGGGGCTGGGCGGACGAATTACTCTCGGTCAGGCGGACGTTGGAGTCGGCAGTGAAAGACCGGCGAAGATTGCCGGACTTGAGTTTATTCCGCTCACTCAGGAGCGGGTGGATCTCGTCGTCATGAACAAGCCGGAAAATCGCGAGTGGATTGCCAAGCTGCGCGAAACGTTGGAATCCGACGCGTTGCGCGGGGTGCTCTCCTCGTTAGGCGACTACGATCTGTCGCTCACCGGAAAGGTGTTGGCGGATCGAGAGGCCGGGTTATATTAATACATCTTGAACCGTCTCCGTTTGGGGGCGGTTTTGTTGTACAGAAAGCCCGTAAGGAAGCTGCAAATAGGGAGCGTTTCCAACCGCCCGGGGAAATGTTAAAATATGAATAATTAAAATGAAACTTGATTTCGCAGCGTGGAAAACGGAGGGGCATGGATGGATCAGACGATGACGAAAACGGACTACGAACTGCAGGAGCGGCTGCATCAGCTGCAACACTTGCTGGAGCAGGAAGGAGATGCTACTTCGGCGGCGGAGCTTCGAGAAGTGGGCGATAAGCTGGAACGGCGGGAGCTGGTCGCGGCGTTTTGCGGCCATTTCTCTGCAGGGAAGTCGAGTCTGATTAATACGTTAAGCGGAAAGACGGTGATGCCGGCCAGCCCGCTGCCTACCAGCGCCAATGTGGTCCTGATCCGGGAAGGGGAGCCACGCGCGCTGCTGACGCCAGCCGATCCGGGGAAACCGAAGGTCGAGGTGCCGGTGGACGAGGTGGCTGCGTATTGCCGCAATGGGGAGGAATACACCCGCGTTGAACTGTGGGATCGGGTGGAGCTGCCGCCACGCGGCGGCGTTCTGCTGGATACGCCAGGGGTCGACTCCAATGATGCCGGCCACGCGATGGCCACGCATTCGGCGTTGCACTTGGCGGACGTCGTTTTTTACGTGATGGACTATAACCATGTATCTTCGGAGACGAACTTAAGCTTTGCCAAATCGTTAAGTGATTACGGTAAACCTGTTTATATGATCGTAAACCAAATTGATAAGCATCGGGAAGAGGAACTGCCCTTTACCGCGTATCAGGCTTCCGTCAGCCAGGCGTTCCGGTACTGGAATATTCAGGCGCAGGGGATCTTTTATATCTCGTTGAAACAAGAGGACGCCCCTGGCAATATGCTTCCGCAGCTGCGGGAAGTGATCGGCCATTTGTTTGCACGGGGAGAAGGTTTGCTGGAGTACAGTGCTTATGCTTCAGCTGCCCAGTCGGTTGAAGGATATCTGGCTCGTGCGGCTGCGGCGGAGCAGTCCCAACGTGAGCAGCTGGAGGCGGAAGCCGGCGGAGAGACGGACGTTTCCGCGATGGAGGAGGAGCTGCGGCAGCTGGAACTGGCGGGTCCGTCAGCTGAGCATCTATGGGAGACGAGAAAGCAGGAATGGCTGCGCCGCATTAGCAGCCTGCTGGAGACGGCCCAACTGATGACGCCGCCGCTCCGGGAGCAGGCGGGACGTTATTTAGAGAGCCAGGCGCCGGGCTTTAAAGTGAAAGGCTGGTTCGCTGCCGGGAAGACGGAAGCGGAGAAGCAGAAGCGGCAAAGCGAATTTTTGCAGGCGCTGGCCGAACAAGTTGAAGCGCAGCTGGACTGGCATGTGCGCCAGGAGTTGCGGGTGATCGGCCAGGAACTGGAGCTCTGGGGCGAGATTTGGGAGCAGCAGCTCGACGAACGGATGCCGAAGCCGGCGGAGGCGTGGATCACGGAGCCGCTACCCGGCGGGGCAATGCTGTCCGGCGAGTCGACGCTACATTATGCGGCAGCGGTAGGCGCTGGCATCGCCGCGCGTTATCGCCGCGCGGCTGTGGACGTGATCGACGCGCTGCTCGCCGCGCCGTCGCCGCGCCGCGCCGCCGCAGCGGAGGCGGCGCTCGCCCGGCGCGCCGAGCTGGCGGCGCGCCTGCCCGCGGCCCGCGCCCTGGCGCAGCTGGACGCGGCCGCCGAGGCGCGCGCAGCGCGCTGTGCCGCGCTGCTGGGCGCGCCCGTGCCCCTCACCCCCGGCCTGCTGCCGGAGGTGAGGGG
>NZ_JAWDJI010000116.1:0-899 GCF_032465655.1 Paenibacillus sp. 3LSP
TCTGCCTGAGCACGTGGCGCGAGAGCAAAAAAGCGAGCGACGGTCGGCACGCTGCTATCCGTGGGTTGGTTACCACATGTTATGCCTTCGTCAGGGAGAGCCCTTGCAAGCTAGAAACGCACGTTCAGTTTCTTTCAAAACCTAGTGCAAACGGACTACGCAAATTCTCTCCTGAACCTTCGTTTGCTCCCGGGCCTCGTGCTCCGGCGTGAGCTTGTCAAGCGTCTTCCTTGACAAGCGGTGGGGTACAATTCAACACTTTTCCAAATCCTCATCGAAGATGAGGAACGCCACACGGCGAGTGTGGGGGTGCAGGGGGCAACGTCCCCTGCGTCCTTCATCGTCCAAAGGCGTTAGGAGGCTGCTGGCTGCTCCACGGTTCGAGCAACCGCCCATATGAACCCAATCAATTCCCGGGCCACCGCACCGACGGCCACATTCTTGTGCTTGTTCTTTCCAAACACAAGATGACGGTATTTGTAATGCAATCTTTCTTGCGCCTTCCAGGACAACAGCTGTACGTCGGCGGGCATACCATCTAATCGCTTGGCGAGATCCCCTTTTACGGCAGGACGGTGACGGTAACTCCAAGCGGACTCCACCAAAGTCCGTCGTAAGCGGCCATTTCCGGCTTTGGTCATGCTGCCGCGGCGAGTACTTAGGCCCGTGGAATACTCACGAGGGACCAGTCCCAAGTACGCCATCAGTTGCGCAGGGGAGCGAAAACGCGCAAAGGTTCCGATTTCAGCCGCAAGGGTAATGGCTGTAAGCATTCCAATCCCCCGTAGGGACTGAAGAGCTTGGATCAGAGAAGCCTTAGAACCGGTCGCAGCTTGCTGGACCAGTGCTTTTTCTAGGCGCCCCATGCGTTGCTCGATCTCATCCAAAGCATGAAGCAT
>NZ_JAWDJI010000117.1:0-17170 GCF_032465655.1 Paenibacillus sp. 3LSP
AAGTGACCTACAAGACCGCTTGGCTCATGCTGCACAAAATCCGTCATACCCTCGGCGAATGTGAGACGAAGGTTTTGCTCTCTGGAGAAGTCAAAGTGTGCCGCGATCAATATGGGACTGATACCAGACGCTTTCATCCTGCTGATCAACCTTATGCCACTGCGGTTGTTACCGGCTGCACGGTCACGGAGACTGGCGAACCCGAGCGAGTGAAGATTCAACTGATTCCACACAAAAGAGGAGGGGGCGAGCAACAGGCTGACCGGAGCGATCTTGAGGCATTCATCAACAAGTATGTCGATGGACAACACACCTCAACCAAGCGGTGGTTTCCTTTCGCTTATCGGATGTATCTGCCCTTGCGGAGAGTCGTGAGACAAGCAAGAGACTCGATCCGACGCACGTATGTCTCGCTAGGAATAACGCATTTGCAGGCGTATTTGAACGAGTACACCGTCCGCCGTTACCTGCGCATGACTTGTTCCGAGGAAGAGATGCGCCAAAACCTGCTGCAGATGTGCTTGTCCATTCCTGCGATCTCTTACGACCAGTTAGTTACACATCGACAAAAACACCCGTCCATTGCAACAGCGGCTTAATTCACTGCTCCTGCGCTCCCTTACCGCCAGTTAATCTCAAGTCGTGTAATCTCACAGTTGCGGATGCGGCTTAATCGAGGGGTTTCGAGCACTCCATATTTAGTGAGTTGTCCGTATGTATTTATTTAGTCACCCGTATTTATCGAGTTAGCCATATTTTTTGCAATAAACCACTTAATTGCCTTTTTGAAACGTACTGATCAGCTCCTTGCAACTATTTTCATACCTTTATCGCTTTCTTAACTTCTGAGCATTTTCGATCCCCAGTTTTCACTTATTCCATCACTTGATGTAACGGGATAATGGTGTAAAAGGAGTGGGAAGACTACATTAATCCTGCCCGTCATCACACCCTATCCCCTCACACCCCTACACAAGCGTAGACGTGAGTAACGTCAGGGAACGAAAGAGGGCGTATTCAAGTTGCAGAAAAATCAGTGAAATCGGATTTGACACAACAGGCTAAAATGTCAAAAGAAGCAGACCGGTTAACGGCTGCTTCTTTCCAGATCGTTCTTTGTTTTCGCTTTCATCTTCATTTTCGTTTTCAGCCTTGTTTTTGTCTGTCCTATTCCCGCAGCTCCTAGCGGCGCTTGCGACTGTTCTTCATCAGCGTCATTCGCCGGGAATGGCGAAGCCAGGAATAATAAGATTTTAGATCACGTAATTCAATGGTTTCCGACATCCGTCCAAGAAAGGTAACGATGATCATGCGGTGCATCGGGCGTCCGGCAAGGTCGAACTCGCCGGGAATTTCCGCAAATTCGGCCACCATCACAAGATCGTCATCAACTAAATAGACGTCCTCTTCCTTGCGATAATATGGCGTAATGCGTCCCTGCTTTAAACATTCCCAAGCCCATCCGGCAATCTGTTCAAACCCGACATTATCCCGATCAATTCTGTCCTGGTATCGGAGCTTGGCATGGTTCGTTACTACGATATCGGCAACTCTCTTGTCCCCTAGTTGAATATAGAAGGATTCATAGGTTCTCCAGCGTTCCGTTGCCTTGTCTCTCATGCCGCACCTCGCATTTTATAGGTCTTTATGGATAGAAAAGTAGGTCATTTGCCAATAATTAGGACTTTTTAACTAAGCTCTTTTACCTATTATATTACAACAATCCCTAATTTTCTACAAGATTTAAGTATTTTTTGCCAAGAAAAAACGGGTCGATAGAACTATATTTAGCGCAAAAAAATCTGCAAGAGTTAAAACGCAAAAAAGCCGCGCAACGGTTGCTCGCTGCGCGGCTTTTGGCATTCGGAATCGCTTGATCTACTTCAATTAGAGTCCGTAGAAGCGGGTTTTGTCCGGGACGTCCTTGCTGTATTCGGTTTTGATTTCCCCACGGTAAGACCGCTCGATTTTGCGAACATAAGATAACTTACGGATATTGCGCATCGTCTCTTCCGCTCGATCTGCATTCACATACATCACCACGTAATGCATGCGGCGGGATAGATAATGCACGCTTCCGTATTTTTCTAAGTTCCTAGCCGCTTTCAAGTCACTCACCCATATGATATATCCTGTACGCTCCGGAAACATGACTTTCCCCTCCCGTGGCTTAACTACCTGGAAATTCCGGTAACAATGATCCGGAATGATCGGCTGCTTACTCGCTTAGCCGCAACCGCAGCTTCCACCAGCGCCGCATCCGCCTTTTGGATTCGGATCATTGCTCGGCACCTTGATCGTATCGGAAACGGCATGTGCTATCATTTCCGACATCTGGTGAAGGATATCGTCGAGCTCGTTCTCAGCAGCTTTAAACTTCCGAACTGCCTCGAAACGCTCTAACTCTCGCTCCACCTCGGCCACTTTCTCCTTGGCTTCGTGATAATTTGGATGGTAATGTCCGAAGCGTTCGGTTTCCCGGAACAGCTCCTTCTGAGCTTCCAGCTTCTTGACCCATGCCTGAATTTCGCTATCTTCTTCCACGCGCTTTTTCCAATACAAATATTCGGATACAGCGGCGGATTGGTTTATCATATCGCCCAATTCATAGGCGTTGATCAGCACTTCGGCCATGTCGACCGTATTCTTCGCGACTACGCTCATGAATTTTCATCTCGCTTTTGCGGTTAATGTTCCACCCAATAGGTAGACGTCACTATCATACCACAATCCTTTAGTGAGCAGAAGAGGTTCATCCTTCCTTGACTCTCATTTGCGTATGCCTGCTGGGAGAATTAGGCGAATCGCTTGCCAATCTCGGGGAGACAGCTGCACTTCCTTCTCTGAGATGTCCTTCTCCTGAGCCGCTGATGACGGAACCTGCCGCACTCTGACAAGCCAATCCGATTCGCCCTCCACGATGGCCAGCGGCACGCAAACCACGGTATCTCCGCCGATCTGCAGCATGAGCTTGGCAGACCAGGCCAAAGCTCGTTCGATCAGTTCACGAGCGGTCGAAGCGTGATAACGCCGTAATTCCTTCCACCACATGACAGGGATCTCCGATAAACCCGGGAACAGCACGTCTACATCTGGCGGGCGGGTTTCCTGCTCATAAAAGTGCAGATCTGCTCCTTTATAAATCCAACCTTGCCCCTTCTGCACGATCTGCTCCTTGTCATTTGACCGGGTGACCTCCATTTCCGTAAGCTTCGGAGGCACCGGATCATCAGGGACAGAAGTGCCCCGTTGAGCCGGGGCCAAGCGCTCACTATCCAGAATCTTAATCACTTCTGCTTCGCTGTCCGTCGTTACAAGAAAATGAAGCGGACCAATTCGCTCCAGCTTGCCGGCCAGCGATGTCAAGTCGGCAATACGATCCGCAGCTTCCGAATCTGCACAGCTGAGCAGCTTCACTTCGGTAAGCGTCGTGCGGCCAATTTCCCGCCCCCATTGGAGCAAGCTGTCTCGAACAGGCGCCGGTACTCCGGCGGAATGCTCCTCCAGCAACTGCAAGATCTCCTGCGGCGTACGCCCTAACCGACTGGCCTGCTCCAGACCTGCACGCGTCAGACGATAGACGCTCATCATGCCGGACGAAGCCAGTTCCGCGCAAAACTCCAGCTCAAACCGGACCGTAAACGGCACGTCCGGCGGAACCAACAACTCAAAATCCGGCTGCACGATGATCTTCCCCTTCACCGAGGGGGAGGACTGAGGTGAAGGGGGAACCTCAGGCGAAGAAGTCTCCCGGTCAATCAGCCAACGGAACATCCGGCCGTCCTCTGGATGGCGGCCAAGCTCCATCCAGCCGAAGCCGCATAACGCTTCAAGCCAACCCTCGGTCCAAGCGGCGCGCTCCGGCGACAGGTCGCCTCCCCCCGCTCCCAGCAGCCCCTGATCTTGGAGCGAACCAAGCAGTTCCTCCACCGAATACCAGACGCCGGGTTTCAAATCCGGTGCCGTTAGTCGTAATGCAACATGCTGCAGTCCGACGTCCGCCGGAACATAGCGCTGTAGTATCTCGCGCCATAGAACGAAGTTCATCGCGGGGACGTCCAAGGACAGCCAGGCAGCCATTCCCGGTACATCCGTCCGCCAAACGGCCCTCTCCTTGGCGATCAATCCTAGCGCCAGCAGCAGATCCATGACGACCGCTAACGCCGGAGAATAAACGTCGGGGTGTGGATAGTTAAGCTTCAGACCTGCGATGTCTTCGGCTTTCAGTACGATTCGATCTTCAAGCTTACTGCGTTCCTTCTGATGGATGGTCCCTTTCGCCGTCATCCGCAATCCGTTGCCCGCAATCCAAGTCAAAGCGCGGAATAAATCTAAAGCCAATCCAGATTTGGCCTCTCGTTCAAGTTCCACACGCGCCGGGTCCTGCTCCCGCAGTTCCGTATACCCCCATGTCTTCCACAGGTCTAGCTGACGGTCCAGCGGAATGTAATACAGCTTCTCTCCCCAAGCTTTGCGAACCGCCGCGATCTCCCCGGAGCACAGGAGTGCCGGCAATGCAGCACGAACGTCAGCCCCACTCATGCTGCCAGCCGCGGCGGCATTCGCCTGCTCCAGCCGAAACGGCTGTCCTGCGTAACGCCGAAACAGAAGTCGGAGCGCCTCGATCTCCACTTCGTTTAAATGACCTCGAACCGGCTCATCTACCAAAGAACCTTCGTACGCCGGCATTTCTGACCGACCGCTCATGCTTCGATCCCCTCCTGCTCACGCCGCACGGCATACTCATACCCTTGCTCCAACAAAAACAACTGCCTCCGGAGCGCAAATTCTTGTTCACGAGTATTCTCCGACACGAGAGTATAAAAGTAAGCTCTACCCCCGTCTCGCTTCGGCCGCAGAATTCGACCGAGGCGCTGCGCCTCCTCTTGACGCGAACCAAAGCTGCCGGAGATTTGAATCGCCACCGACGCATCCGGCAAATCCACCGCAAAATTAGCTACTTTAGATACGGCCAGGACCGGAATTTCCCCTTCGCGGAATGCCTGAAACAATCGGCTTCGTTCCGCCTGAGGCGTACTTCCGGTTATGAGCGGAACATGGAGTTCTGCGGCGATGCTTTGCAGCTGATCTAAATATTGACCGATAATAAGCACCTGACGATCTCGATGCCGGTCCAGCAAGCGCCGCACGATCTCGTTCTTATACGGGTTCTCCGCGGCGATTCGAAACTTCTCCCGCCCTTCTGCGCGGGCGTATTGATTCTGTTGCGGTTCGGGCATCGCTACCCGGATCTCCTGACAATCGACCTGGGCAATAAAACCGCTCTCTTCCAGCGTTCTCCACGGGATATCATACTGTTTGGGTCCGATCAAGGAGAAGACATCCCGCTCGCAACCGTCCTCACGAACTAGGGTGGCGGTCAGCCCCAACCGACGGGTCGCCTGAATATCGGCGGTTGCACGGAAAATCGGTGCCGGAAGGAGATGAACTTCATCGTAAATAATCAGTCCCCAATCCCGCTCTTGGAACAAGGACATATGCTTGAAGTCGTCTTCTTTTCGAGCTCGATGAGTCAAGATTTGATAGGTTGAAACCGTCACCGGCTTGACTTGCTTTTTCTCTCCCGAATACTCTCCAACCGCTTCCGGCGGTAAAGTCGTTTTCGAAGTAATTTCGGCGATCCATTGACGTACCGAGGTTACATTGGAGGTTAAAATCAGTGTCTCACACTGGAACCGTTCCATGGCAGCTAGGCCTACTACGGTCTTCCCTGCCCCACAAGGAAGTACGACGACCCCGCTACCGCCTTCGCCTGCTTTACCGGCAAATGCAGCGACTGCTTCCTGTTGGTACGGTCTAAGTCGAAACGGCCTTCCTCCTTCCAGTTCCTCTCGAAGCGCAAACTTCAGATTGCGGCCTTGGTGATAGCCCGCTTCATCCACGACAGGATAACCCAGCCGGGCAAGCTCCCGTTTTAAACTGCCGCGCGAAGCCGCCGAAAGAAGCAGATGATGCTTGTCCACCAAATTCCAGGTCCCTGCAGGTAAATCCAGTTGTCGGGATAAACGCTCCAGAAACTCTTCTTCCGCTCCAACATACTCCAGTTCCAATCGCTCCGCTTCATCTGGAACCGGGCGCAGCTTCAACTGTCCGAACCTTCCCATCCAGTTACGAATGTCCTCGGCTGCGCCGCTCGGCAGTCCATATCGGGCCATGGCCCTAAGCTCTTGCAGCACTCGGTCTGCGTCGATCCCGCAGGAAGCCGCATGCCACAAAGTGAGCGGAGTGATTCGATATGTATGATAATAAGCCGGGCTCTTCACCAACTCGGCATAATGGGACAACTGTTCCCGCGCCGTTTCGAAGCCGGGATGCTCCTTCTCCAGCAGCACCGTCAAATCTCGCTGAACGATACATGCTCCCGTTTCTATCATCGGTTATGCCCTCCTTTAGATCAGCCTCTTGCAACCAGCAAAAAGAGAAGTCCGCCGCCAAGGCTGCGAACCTCTCCCGCTTGCTACCTCTTTCGTCATTAATGGACCTGCTCCGAGATTTCAGACAGAGCCTCCCCGGCGTTGTCGGCAAAAATATTACGCACCGCCAAATCGCCAAGCGATACGATCCCGATCAAACGGTCCCCTTCGCATACCGGGAGCCGGCGGATTTGCTGCTCGGCCATCAGTTCTGCGGCCTCGTCTACCGACATCTCTTGGGTAGCGGTCTTGATCCCTTTGGTCATCACTTCGGTAACCGCCGTCGAGCCGGGACGCTTCTCGGCGATTCCACGGATCACCAAATCCCGGTCTGTGATGACGCCAATCAGCTTATCTCCGCCTTCCACTACCGGAATGAAGCCCGTGTCGTTCTCTTTCATTTTCACCGCTACTTCATATACATTATCCTGCGGCGACACAGTAACGACGTTCTTCGTCATAATCTCGCTGACTTTTCTCAACATAAATCCCTCCTTTGGACATAGGGTTCCAAAGTGGGAAGCCGATTATGCGCGGTCGTTCTGATAGGATTCCGCCATCGCCGCCAGCAGCCCCGCCGCATGCAGCATCGCATCTTCGTCAATATCGAATTTGGGATGATGATGCGGATACATCGCGCCTTTGCCGGGATTGCCCGCCCCAACAAACATGAAGCAGCCTGGGACTTGCTGCAAATAATAGGCAAAATCCTCCGCCGGCATGATCTTCGGCGACAACTCAGCCCGCAGTCCGAACACCTCCGGAGCTACTTTCCGAAAACGCTCGTATTCCCCTTCATCGTTCACTAAACTTGGGTACCCCATCATATAGTTGATCTGCGCCTTTGCGCCGTAAGCTTCCGCCGTGTTCTGGGCTAACGCATGAATCCGTTCGCGGATGAGCTCCCGCGTCTCCTCACGGAAGCAGCGGACCGTACCGGACAATCTGCAGCGGTCGGCGATGATATTCTGCGCCGTCCCGCCTTGGATCGAGCCGATCGTCACCACGGCTGGGTCCAGCGGATCCACCGAGCGGCTCACCACGCTTTGCAGCTGCAGCACAAGGGCCGAAGCGGCCACCACGCTGTCTACCGTTTTATGCGGCATGCCGCCATGCCCGCCGCGCCCCTGCACATCGATGAAGAACTCGTCGGTCGAAGCCATCAGCGGCCCCGGCGCACTCGCTACCGTGCCGACTGGAATCGGTGTCCACAGGTGTACCCCGTAAATGACGTCCACCCCGTCCAGCGCACCTTCCTCGATCATCGACTTGGCCCCTCCCGGGCATACCTCTTCGGCCGGCTGGAAGATTAGGCGGATCTCCCCGCGCAGCTTCGCTTTTGTGCGGCTGTAATATTCCGCGAGTGCCAGCAGCGTAGCGGTGTGGCCGTCATGACCGCAGGCGTGCATCACGCCGGGGTGCTGAGAAGCATACTCGCATGTTTTTTCGTCCTGGATCGGCAGTGCGTCCATATCCGCCCGAAGCGCCACCGTTTTGCCAGGAAGCTCTCCCCGGATGCGGGCTACAAGGCCAAACCCGCCGACATTAGTGGTCGTTTCGATCCCCAGCTCCCGTAACTTATCGGCAATCAGCGCCGAGGTCTCCTTTTCCATGAAGGAAAGCTCTGGATAGCGATGAAAATAACGCCGCCGCTCCACCATGGATGGAAACAAATCGCTTAACAGCTTCTCCTCCATCGTCCCACTCCTCTTTCCACGATCTCGTTTAGCTTATTGTAGCAGAAAATGGGTGACTCGTTCAGATTTACATTAAGGAAAGCCGCCGATTTGCGAGGTTTTCCCATGCTTGCACAACCGATGGAAACATAATATCATGGGGATAAGTGTGATAACTTTGATGAAAAAAGTTCACATTTAAATCGAACCGTGAACTTTGGATCAATATTTTGAAGGGGGCACTCTTTACAATGATCGTAGAAAATACCGGATTGGACGGACTGCAAAGCGATTTGGCATACTTAGACGAAGCTGCGGAGAAGGTAGGCTTCATCCGTTGGCAATGGGAATATTACCGCGCTACATACGATTATAAAATCGAATATAATAACAGCGACTATTACCTCCGCATCAATACGCGGGTAGTCGAAGGCAAACTGGAACGTCCAGACACGGTACTGGCCATCGAAGCGGTCTATATGGGGCGGGCCACTTTTCCGCACGGCTTGGAGTATGAATCGGAGATTCCTGCGATGGTCATGAAGACCGCCAATCATAAGTTGACGGAATTAAAGGAACTTCTTGAGGCCTAATCAGTAACGCGATGAAAGAAGGCACAGAGAAACCAAGACGCGGAGCCCCCGATTTCCAATTGCTCATCTTGACCTTGCTGATGGCCGGTTTCGGAATCGTCATGGTGTTCAGCTCCAGCTCCAGCATCACGCTGGTTGATGCCAAATTTGGTTATGACCCGATGTATTTTACGAAACGGCAGATTATATTCGCCATAATCGGGTTAGTCGGCATGTTCGTGACGATGAATATCCCCTACGAGAAATATAAGAAGCTGTTTATCCCTGTGTTCATCCTGGCCATCATTATGCTGCTGCTCGTCCCGTTTATCGGCGGACGCATCAATGGCGCGACGAGTTGGTTCACGATCGGCACGCTCGGGATTCAACCAACGGAGCTGGCTAAAATCACGACGATTTTGTACCTGTCGGCCCTCATTTCCAAGAAAGGCGAGCGGTTCCGGGATCTAAGAACCGGGTATATCCCGGTCATGGTCATCGTTGGCTTTGTCGCCGGCTTGATCATGCTCCAGCCTGACCTTGGCTCTTGTCTCATTCTTGTGGCTACCGCCGGGCTGATTATTTTCGCCGGCGGCGCGAATTTGAAGCACATTCTCGGTTCCATCGGGTTGCTCATCTTAGGTGCCAGCATTGTGCTGGGTGTCGAAGCATTGTGGGACAAGATCAATCCACCCGATCCCACCGTTGCTGCAAGCAGCGATTACCGGATGGGCCGGATCGAAGCCTTCCTCGACCCATGGCATGATACGCAAGGAACCGGCTACAACCTGATTCAATCGCTCACTGCGATTGGCCATGGAGGACTAACCGGTACGGGATTTGGACAAGGCATTCAGAAGCTGCATTATTTGCCGAATGCGTATAACGATTTTATTTTCTCCGTCATTGGCGAAGAATTTGGATTTATCGGTACGTTGATCTTTTTACTGTTTTATATTTATTTCATATGGCGAGGACTGCTCGTGTCGCTGCGCTGCCAAAGCACCTTTGGCACGTTAGTTGGGGTTGGGATCATGGGCTTGATCGCCATCCAAGCGTTCGTGAATATCGGCGGCGTCACCAATACGATTCCGGTGACTGGTGTTACCTTGCCCTTCATCAGCTACGGCGGCTCTTCGTTGCTTGTGATGATGGTCTCGATGGGCATCGTGCTTAGCATTTCGCGGGAATCTTCTCTGCCGATGAAGCAGGAGCGCACGAAATCGGTGATCATTCGCGAACCAACGCCGTTCGAACTGCGCAGAGAAGCCCGGCGCGGCTTATAATTTAAAGCTAATAAAAGAAGACTACGGAGGGATTCTCCGTAGTCTTCTTTATGCTTAAGCATATGCCAGCAATCCGGTCATTCGAGGCCGAAAGCGAAACTCAGGTATGCTGCAGAAGGTCAAGGAAGGGGCGATCAGATTTCATCGTCCTTAAACGCCACGCCCTCGACTTTTACATTCACTTCTACAATTTTAAGTCCTGTCATGCTCTCTACCGCTTCTCGAACATTTTGCTGAAGCATCCGGCAAACTTCGTGGATGGGGGTCTCATATAACACGATAATTCGCAGGTCGATTGCTGCCTCCAATTGACCGACTTCGACCGTGACGCCCTTTTGCACATTTTTGCCGCTTAACCGTTTAGCCCAACCTTCGGACAACCCACCGGACATCGCGGCGATCCCCGGTGTCTCCAGCGCAGCCATTCCGGCGATTTTGGCGACAACATCATCTGAAATCCGAATAAGCCCGTTATCCAACTGCAGTTGTTCGGTCATGGTCATTCCTCCTTCAACCTCATTAATTTCATTGTAAATCGGAAGTCGTATGAAAGCAAATGTAGACCTTTCGTCTAATTTTGAGTAAAATTGTTACGTTCAGTTTTTTGCCAAAAAATGACTAACTCGAGGTGTACCATGAAAAAGTTGATCTCACCTGCTTTGTTGCTGATTTTCTTTGCACTCAGCGCCATTGGTCATTACGCGCATTGGTCAGCAACGCTTGAATTTATCATCTCCGCGATCGCCGTCATCCTTGTGGCGGGCTTTCTCGGCCGGGCAACGGAGAGCGTCGCGCATTACGCAGGTCAACGGCTGGGCGGCTTCCTGAACGCTACCTTCGGGAATGCGGCCGAATTAATTATCGCCATCATGCTGGTCCGCGAAGGGCTGTTCGACATGGTGAAAGCCAGCATCACCGGTTCGATCATCGGGAACCTGCTGCTCGTGCTTGGGCTTAGCTTGTTTGCCGGAGGCATAAAGCACAAGGTGCAAAAATATAACGTCACGTTAGCCGGCATGAACGGCTCTCTGATGATTGTAGCGATCATCGCCTTGTTCGTCCCAGCGATCTTCCTGCAAACCCATGTGCTGCATGAGGAGGATCGTTCCACGCTCAGTTTGGTTGTCGCTGGCGTACTTATTGTCGCCTATATCCTCTGGCTGATCTTCTCCATGATTACGCACAAGAATCATCTGGCAGATATCAGCGAGAAGGACGCAGAAGAGCTTCCGCATGAACATGCCCCCACCTGGTCCAAAGGGAAGTCGATTATATACCTGGTGATTGCTACTGTGATGGTTGCGTTCGTCAGTGAATGGTTGGTACATACGCTGGACACCCTGACCGCCGATTTCGGTCTGAGCGAGTTGTTCGTCGGGGCCTTCGTCGTTGCGATTGTCGGGAATGCCGCCGAGCACAGCGCGGCCATCATGCTGGCGATGAAGAACAAAATCGGGGCAGCTGTAGAAATCGCCGTAGGTTCCAGCTTGCAGATCGCTTTGTTCGTGGCTCCTGTGCTTATCTTCGTCAGCCATCTGTTTGGCAACCCGATGGATATCGTATTTACCGTCATCGAGCTAGCCGCGATTGGCGTCTCGGTGTTTATCGCCAAGTCCATCACGCAAGACGGCCAAACCAACTGGTTTGAAGGGGTGCTGCTGCTGGCAGTGTATATCATTCTCGGCGTCTCGTTTTATCTTGTATAACCTCCAACAACAAAAACAAGCGTATGTCTTCGGCAACTTCCGAAGCATACGCTTGTATTATTTCGCAGCAACAGCAAACGCCTTACTGTTGTCTATTGTTCATGGCTTCATACAGCGAGGCCAAGTTACGTTCCAATCTGCTGAGGATTTGTTTCCCTACCGTTTCTTGAATAAGTCCGACGCGAATCGCGTAATCTACTTGTCTGGAGAATCCATACATCTGGGTATCCAGCACTTCCTCATAGAGAGGGCAATAACGTGTGGCCAAGTTCTCCATCTGTACTTCGATCAGCTTCTCAATTTTATCTGCATCTTCTTTCAGAAGATTAAGTGCCTTCAGGTTTAGTTGCTCCTGCAACTCAGATGAAGTCATGCTTCTTCCCCCCTATGTCCAAAATCGCCTACCATTCATCTCTATTCTTAATATTAGACGAAATCGAGGGTCAATACAAGAACCTGCTTAAATTAACCTATCTATGAAAAACCGCTGAACACCGCTGTTCGCAGGCATTAAAAAACACCCCCAACCTAAGTTGGGAGTGTTTCTCATTGACATTAATCAGCAACAACTTTGACGTCCAACCCGTGTTTGGCAAACACTTCGGTTACGGCTTTCTTCGCTTCTTCCGCATCCGGTCCGTGAACGTGGAGCTCATAGCTCTTCGTATTTACGAGTGTGGTGAAGAGGCCGAGGATACTTTTTACATCAATGTACTTATTGTCCGCTTGGAGCACAATGGAAGACGTGAACTTGCCTGCTGTTTGGGCAATTTCGACTACCGCTTCATTGTTCGTGGCCATAGGATCCCTCCGTCTTTAACATTGGAAATAACATACTTCAATCATACATTGAATCCGCTTTCCTAGCAAGGGGGATTTCGGATTACTTCAGGTTTTCCGGGTTTAACCCCTCCAGCTCAGGCAGCACAAAAATGCCGTCCTTGCGGATCAACACATCGTCAAAATAAATTTCTCCGCCGCCGTAGTCCGGACGCTGGATCAACACAAGATCCCAGTGAATCGAGGAACGGTTGCCGTTGTCGGCCTCCTCGTAAGCTTGACCTGGGGTAAAGTGAAGGCTACCCGCAATTTTCTCGTCGAACAAGATGTCCTTCATCGGATGCAAAATATAAGGGTTAAATCCGATCGCAAACTCCCCGATATATCTTGCCCCTTCGTCCGAATCCAGAATCTCGTTCATCCGTTTCGTGTCGTTGCTTGTAGCTTCAACGATCTTACCGTTCTCAAACCGGAATTTAATATTCTCAAACGTAATTCCGTTATACAGCGTTGCTGTATTGTAGCTGATCGTGCCGTTTACGGAATCGCGAACCGGAGCTGTATACACTTCCCCGTCCGGAATATTTTTCTGACCGGAGCATTTAACCGACGGAATATCTTTAATCGAGAAGGTCAGATCGGTGCCTGGGGCAACAATCCGGACTTTGTCCGTTCGGTTCATCAGATCGGCCAAGGCGTCTTGCGCCCGATCCATTTTGGCATAATCCAGGTTACATACGTCAAAATAGAAATCCTCGAACGCTTCCGTGCTCGTATTGGCCAATTGAGCCATGCTGGCATTCGGATAACGGAGAACCACCCATTTCGTACGTTTTACCCGTTGTTCGCTATGTACTGGGTGGGAATAAAGCGAATTGTACAGCTTCATTTTATCTTCGGGTACGTCGGACAGATCGTTGACGTTAGAACCCGCACGAATGCCGATGTAACAGTCCATCATTTCCATCCGTTTCAAATCGTATTCTGCCCACGTTTTGATGCCGTCTTCCGTAGCGTATTTTAACTGTGCACGTTGCACAGCGCGGTCCGTAATCTCGACGAAAGCGTTCCCGCCCTTCTTACCAACCTCTTCCACGACCGCTTTCAGCAAATCGCGTTCATCGCCAATCATTTCAACCAGGACGTTCTCTCCCGGTTGTACATTAACGGAATAACCAACTAGGTTTTCCGCCAGCTTCTGAATTCTAGGATCTCGCATCTGGCTTCACACTCTCCTCAATATTCGTTGTGGGATTTGGCATTTACAACCCGTGCCGGCCGTCCAAACACCCCGTTGGTTTAACCATTGGTTAATTCTTCTGCTTTATTGTAGCACGATAGGGTCGGAAAGTCAGCCTGACCTAGGAAGTCATTCCCCCTACTGATAACCCCCAAACCGGTTATCGGTTCGCAGCACCTCCCGCTGCGGCACACCTTTTGGGGACAAGTAATTTAGTGTGGTCTCTGAGGTCAGCCTGGAAGGTAATCCCGATTTGCGATCAATCGTCAAATGGTAGACGACGGTCGCTTTCATCTGCTCAAGCATGACAGATAACTGCTTGCTGCCCGTCGTCCAGATCTGCGATAACTCATCCCGCAGCTGCTCTTGCTGTGAAGCCGACACCTGTTCTAACTTCGCCAATCCTGCTTCACGCGTAAGCTCCATTTCCGACAGCAAGCGATCCTTTAGCCGAATGGTGGCCTCGGCCGGATCCATCTCGATTCGAAGTACCTTGGTCCCTCGTGCTGCGCCGCTTTCGGAAGTGATCTTTTTCTTAGCGGCCATTCGGATTTCCTCTAGTTGTTCCAGCGGGTTTAGACGAACCACCCCTTGCAGCAGCACATTGTGGTCATCGGATTGCACCTGCCAGTTCCCGTGCTCTAACCGGAGCTTGGCTTCCCAGCCGTTCGGCTGTGCGAGCCCCGCCGTTTGCAGATGACCTGCTAGGTGACCTCCCCGTTGACTCACAGGTTCGCCTCGGATACTTAATTCTTTATGCTCTTGAAGACGTCCCGTATAACTGAAGCTCTCCTCCAGCCCTTGCCCATTTCCACGCTGCAGGGCGGCTAAGCCGCGAAAGGTCAACGTATCACAGCCCGCCAGTCCGGACCAGGTGAAGTCAAACCACTGCTCCGGCGTTCTCGCTTCGTTGATCCCGCATGACGCCAGGATTACCGTAACTAGCAGGCCGCCGATGACCTTCCCTAACCGATATTTATACGTAGGCCATCTCCATGATATCCCCTTCATACGCAAGCCCCCGCCTGAAAAAATAAACCGGTTCTCCACCGGAGCATTCCTTATGCTAGTTCTAGCAGTATCCTGCCACGGGGACGGTCGCTCTATTCGCAGGTTCGTCCGATGATCCAAAAAAGAACGCTCCCGCCGTCCATAAATCCGGCGTAGAGCGTTCTCTACCAATTACACCATTTACAAGGAAGGGGCGTCTTCTCTGGAGCCGATTTGCGTCTGGTTCCGCCCATTGTTCTTCGCTTTATACAGTGCCATATCCGCCACATAGAACAGTGACTCCACACTAAGCTTCTCATCGTCTTTTCCCCACTCAGCGATCCCGCATGAGACGGTCACCGGCGGATCGGTATCCATCGCGACACGCAACCGGATCGTTTCTGCGATTTCGTAGCTGTTCTCTGCGCTCGCACCGGGCAGGTACACGGCCAACTCTTCGCCCCCCCAACGGGCGGCGATATCGGTCTTGCGGATCGAGTTCTTGACGATGGAGCACACCTGCTTCAGGATTTTGTCCCCAGTTTGGTGCCCAAACGTGTCATTGACCTGCTTAAACTGATCGATATCTACGATGATTAAGGAACCGTTCGCGTCTCTTTTCTGAAATTCCTTAATCGCATCATCAACATAATGGCGGGCATAAAGCCCCGTCAGCATATCCCGATTCGCCATCCGGCGTACCTCCGCATGCAACGACGCGTTGGCAATGGCCAGCCCGATATGGGAGGATAGGACCTGCAGCAGCTTATAATTATCATAGGAGAAGAAGCGTGGCTTGCGGTGAGCCAGCATAATGACCCCGATCACTTCACCCCGGACGAATAAAGGTGCAGTGATCAGCGAGCGGGAGTTCGTCTCCTCCATAAATCTTGAGGTTACCTTCCCGTAGGCTTGGAAGTCCGACAAGATGATCGGTTCCTGCGTGGAATAGACCAGCCCGCTGAATCCATAGGTCATCGAAAAATGCTCTTTCGACAGCCCCGGCACGTTGCAAGACATAATCTCAAACGTTTCTGTATGTTTGTTGACTTGAGAAATGCAGCAATATTCCGCTTGGAAGATCGAGAGAAGCTCTTCGGTTGCAAATTGGAATACTTCCTTGAGCCGCAAACTTTGATTCAGTCGTTTCGTTAGTTCGTTAATCAACCTCAGCTCGTTAATTAGCAAGTTCGACTGTTCATACAGCTTCGCATTTTCAAATGCAGTGCCGGCCGTATCGGCCAACATGCTGATCAGCTGTAAATCCACATCATCGATCTCTTCTCGTTCGATTCGCAAATGGAAAACCCCGTACACCCCTTGTTTTCCGCTGAGAGGTACGGCGATTTCCAAACTGCTCTCGCCATCTCCCGTTGAGTCTATGATGTTCCTAGTTTGTATGCGCCCCTCCATGAATGCCCTCACGAGCAGTTCATCGCCTTGTCCAAGCAATTGAAATGATTTAACTCGAGGATCGAGGCTTAAATGGTCCTGGGACATCAACAACTCCAAACGGGCATTCGGATACATGTTGGACACCCGCTCGAACACCTCGGTCAGCACCGAATCTACGTCGATCTTATCATGAAGCTTCTGCACCATTTGAAACAGCTTGGAACGGCGCTGCTCCTCCCGTTTGGCTTGCTGTTGGATGCGCACCAAATCTGTAATGAACATGCCCTCAAAGCAACGATAAAAACAAGTTTGATACAGTCGAGCTGCCATCTTGGCAAACAAGAGCGCCTCTGATGTGCAGCTCTCACGCATGAGACAGCCAATCATCGCAAACAACTCGCCATGAATGCGCGTATGCACCGGTACTGCCGCATAAACTCCGTCGGCCTTCTGGGCTGCGATAGCTTTGCGTTCGCGCAGGCTCTCCTTGATGACCTCTTCCATTCCGCTAGGCCAGGAACGTTCCAGCAGCTGCCGCGGGTTCAGTGAATCGATTAGCAGCTTCTCGCCGCAGCTGCCGGCAAGGAAGACATCGACCTCGCCGATTTCCGGCATATCGGAAATCTGCTTGCGCCATTCTGCGAAGGCCTGTTTTAATATTGAATCAATATAAGGAAGATCATGGACGGTAATATCTAGCTGCCGCAACCAATCTGTATATTCGTTAAGATCATCAAGACGCGGCAGGCCGGAAACGTTGTTCAGGTTCAGCATCGGCTGACCCAAGGATTGATCGGCCATAAAAAAAGCTCCTTTATATGTTACGTTGGAATTGTAACTCTCGACTGCAATAAATATTAAACGGACAAGCTCTTGCCCTCTGGAGTTCAAGCTTGTCCATCTCCGCCGTATCCGATCTGATGTCTCTATTTTACTACCTTATTTAGGGTTTTGCATTATAAATCCTGCGGTTCCAGGTATTTTTTCGGGACTAAAGCCCTATCGACAAAAATCAGCCCATCTCAACAAAATCACTTCGTGTCAACTCATATAAAAATGTTACCGAAGGATAATGGTTCACTCACGTAATT
>NZ_JAWDJI010000118.1:0-59763 GCF_032465655.1 Paenibacillus sp. 3LSP
TGGTAGACTGCATAGTATCAGCTCTCCTTTGCTATGTAGCTCTGAAATGGTTGGGTTTAATCACTATCCATTTTAACCTACGAGATGTAGCAATTTGGAGGGCTGTCTTTTGTTTACGTTCATCTTAGCTAGCTGAAAACTCAAAAAAAGCACCAGGCTGCCAATAAGACAACCTGGTGCTTCGGCCGGAGCGTCGCCTCCCAGTCCGGCAAGCTGGCCCAAGCGTCCAGCGGGACGCGGGCCACGAAGTCGTAGCCCTGCCCCTGGCCGCGCGGGTGTACAATGACCACTCCCATTTCGGGGACAATCATTTCTGGATGGTTAACTCCATTCTTGTTATACTAAGACTATGAAAACCACGACAACTACAACCCAATCGGAACCAAAGCTTACGAAGAAGGGGAGAGAAACGCGCAGCCGCATCATTGCGGCCGCCGCTAAACTGATGTTCGAACGCGGAGTCGCGGGAACGAGCGTAGAGGATGTGCAGAAGGAGGCCAAGGTCAGCTCCTCGCAGCTTTATCACTACTTCAAGGAGAAGCGAGACCTGGTGCTCGCCGTCATCCTGTACCAGAGCGAGCAGGTGATAGGTTCACAAGAACCGTTGCTTAGCCACCTGGACAGTATGGAGGCGCTGCAGACCTGGCGCGACGCCGTCATCCAATCGCAGGTTGAACGGCAGTATCAGGGCGGCTGCCCCATTGGTTCATTGGCCAGCGAACTGGCCGATATGGAACCCGCAGCCCGCGCTGCGCTGGCTACCTGCTTCCTGCAGTGGGAGCAGTCGATTAGCCACGGGCTTCGTGCGATGCGGGATCGCGGAGAAATGCGCGCCGACGCCGATCCGGACCAACTGGCATTAGCGCTGCTGACGGCGCTGCAAGGCGGCCTGCTCATGACGCAGGTTCGCAAAGATATCAAAGCCCTGGAGGCCGTGCTCGACGCGATGCTGGAGCATATCCGCACCCATTTAGTTTAGACACACCCGAAATAGAAACAGAATAAGGGCACTTTAGAAGGAGGGAAATCCGTAATTTTTATCACCCCGTAACCGGCGGAAAGCGCTGGGTTGCGGGGTTTTTGCGTTTTCAGAATTGGAGGGATGCCAAAGTCCGAAAAAAATGGAGTTGACAATCCAAAAAATTTAAAATACAATGAGTTCATTCATAAATGGAGTGTTTACTCCAAAAAAGAGCGGAACTCCCATCAACCCTTCGCCAATCGCACGCTATAAATATGGGCCTCCGTAATCAACGAAAATGAGGTGTATAGAGATGACGTTCAAACAAGAATTGGAACAAATGAGACAAGAGTATGTCGCAAATTCCCCAGCGGATGTGTATAACGAAATCAACCGCTTGATTACTGAACAGCAGCAAGCAGGCCAGGCATTTGGCCTGGAGGTGGGCCAGAAAGCGAAGGATTTCACCTTGAATAACACGCTGGGGCAACCCGTGAATCTTTATGACGAATTGGCCAAGGGTCCGGTGGTGCTGACCTTCTATCGTGGCGGCTGGTGCCCGTTCTGCAATATGCAGCTGCGTTCGTACCAGAAGGTACTGCCTCAAATTGAGGCGATCGGCGGCCAATTGATCGCTGTCAGCCCGCAAAGCCCAGACAACACATTGACGCAAAAAGAGAAGGAAGAGCTCGAATTTCAGGTGCTGAGCGATACGAACGGATTAGTCGCCGCAGCTTACAACATTCTGTACGACGTACCGGATTATATTAAGGACATTTTCCTGAACAAATTCAACTTGGATCTGGCAGAATACAATGCCACCAATCGCTGGATTCTGCCGATTACGTCCACGTTTATGATCGACGAGTCGGGTATCGTCCGCTCCGCCTATGTGGAACCGGATTACATGAAACGTCCTGATCCAGAGGATATCCTGGAGCGGTTGAGACATCTGTAATTATCGTCTTAGATCCGCGATCCGAAGCATGTCCCGGTCGATACTGGAACCCCACCCGCGCCGTGTCAGGCGAAGGGCATTCAAAATCACCAAAATCACGCTGAACTCATGAATAAACATCCCCGAGGCTAAATAAATCCGCCTCGTTAATACCCCCGCCAGCAGCAGAACCACGACCGCGATGGCAAAGAATACGTTTTGCTTCATATTGCGAACCGTGCGCTTCGCCAGCTGGCGGGCATATACGAGCTTATCCAGCCGGTCCGCCATAATGACCGCATCCGCAGTTTCTATCGCAATGTCCGTCCCCGTGCCTCCCATGGCCAGCCCAATGTCCGCGGCGGCGATCGCCGGCGCGTCGTTGATGCCGTCGCCAAGCATAGCCACACGGTAGCCCTGCCGCTTCCACTCCTGAATCAACGCCATCTTATCTGCTGGAAGCAGCCCGGCGTGCACCTGATCCAACCCCAGCTGATCCGCAACCTTACTAGCCACATGTCGATTGTCGCCAGTCAGCATCACCACCCGCTTCACGCCTTGCCGCTTGAGCCCTTGGATCACTTCCTTCGCTTCGGCACGAATCGGGTCTGCGATGGCGATAACGCCAATCAACATGCGGTTAACCGCGGCAAATACCACCGTACACCCGCGCTTCTCTTGACGTTCTGCCTCGTCCCATACCTCCTTGCTTATGGACACGCCTTGCTGCTCCAACCACTCCCGCTTCCCGACCCGAACCGTCTGTCCACGAACCTCACCGTAAATCCCGCTTCCTTTGTGTACTTCCACCTGCTTCGGTCGATCCGCCGGCTCTACCTTCCGAGCCTTCGCCGCATTTACAATCGCTTGTCCAAGCGGATGCTCCGAGGCCGCTTCCACTGCAGCCGTCAGCTCCAACAGCTCGCGTTCCTGCATGCCGCCGTAGGTGTGTACCGCAACCACGGAAGGGTTCCCCTCCGTTAATGTCCCGGTCTTATCGAACGCAACTACCTCCGCCCGGGCCAGATTCTCCAGCACCTCCCCGCCTTTGATCAGCAAGCCGTTTGCGGCGCCGTTTCCCAATCCGGCAACCATTGAGACCGGTGCGGAAATCACCAAAGCCCCCGGGCAAGCGATCACCAGAAACGTCAGCGCGAGCTCGGGATTCCGAGAGACGAGGAACACCAGTACCGCCAACAGCAGCATCCCCGGCGTATAGTAGGAAGCGAACTTGTCCAAAAACCTTTGCGTCTTCGCCTTAGATTCCTGGGCTTCTTCCACCAGCTCAATAATTTTGGCAAAGGTTGTGTCCTCCCCAACCTGCTCGGCAATGACTTCCAGGTAGCCCGTATCCACGGTCGTTCCGCTGAACACTCGGTCACGGACCTGCTTGCCGACGGGTACCGGTTCGCCGGTAATCGCCGCTTCGTTAACTAGGGCTTGGCCGGAAGCGACCTGGCCGTCGACCGCGATCTTGCTGCCGGACGGCAGAAGCACCCGATCCCCGCGCACCACTTCGGACGCGAGCACTTTGACCTGAACGCCGTCCCGCAGGGCGAGGGCTTCCGCCGGGGCCAGATCGATCAAGGCTTTCAAGGCGGAGCGCGTCTTGCCCAACGTGATCACCTCAAGGTATGCCCCGAGCCGGAATAAGAAGGCCACCGCGGCAGCCTCAACGTATTCGCCGAGGATAACCGCCCCGATCATCGCGATCGTCACCAATAGCTCGATGCTGAAGACGCGCATGCGGAGCGATCGAAAGGCTCGGACAGCGATCGACCAACCGGATAGGGCCGAGGCCAGCAGCAGTGCGGCGCTTCGGGCCACCTCCCATCCCAGGAGGTAGAACACCCCCGCCAGGGCCAGTATCAGCCCCGACGCCAGCAGCGCCGCCGCTTTACGAGGCTTGGCCATCGCCATGCCCTCCCCCCGCCAGCACCGGATACCCCAGCTTCCCCAGCATGCTCTGCAGCGGCTCCTCCTGCACCAGATTCTCATCGAACCGGACCTTCACTTGGCTAGAGTGGAATAACACTTTAACTTCCTGTACCCCCGGCTGTTTCAACAGCGCGCTTTCGATTTTCTTGATGCAGCTTGGGCAGGTTAACTCTTCTACGTTCCATTTAACGGTGATCATTGGACATATCCCCTTTCGGTTATCGATGGCTTCATCGTAACTCGGGTTCCAGGGGCTTTCCTTGATTCACGTCAATTTAAAGATATCCTAGAGTTAAGAAGCTCTGGGCCAGCCGCGGTGGAGCGGCGGATCGTTCAGGGTGCCGTGCTGGCCCTCGCGATAACGTAATCAGGATGCTGCCACTTGCAACGGTTATCTTCGCGATACCGCTCACGCACGATTGATCCAGGATAACGCCTTTTGCGACGGTTTGAACGTAATGCCAGCCTTTGCGACAGATTGAACGTGATACCAGCTCTTGCGGAGGATTGAACGCGATCAGCTCTTGCGGTGGATTGAACGCGATACCACTTCCTGCGACAGATTGATCGCCGAATGCTGCCTCTTTGCGACCTATTGATCGTAGTACCACCCCTCGTAAGTCTAACGCTTATGACAAACGCTATTGCCGCCAAAATGGCTGATTTCCAAATCTAACGCTTGCCACACACTCTATTTACTCCATTTTCCGCATTTCACCGCGCTTTTTCCGCAAATAAGCACGCTGACAAGCGTTAGAACGCCAGCCCCCCTGTTTTTCGCCAAATAAGACGCCTGGTAAGCGTTAGCGACACTTGGAGCAACACTTGGCACTATGAGCAATACTTGGCACTATGAGCAACACTTGGCACTATGAGCAACACTTGGCACTGGGAGCAACACTCGAAGCGACACTCAACGGAATTCGAAGCGACACTCGGAACAAATCTCGGAACGACACTCAAAGCAAAACTCCAATCGAGACTCCAATCGAAACTGCGAAACGAAACTCAAACCGTAAACAAGTCCCTCGCTTACCAAAAAAATATTTTAAATTTACTATTGCCCTCCGAATCAGTTCCTGCTAATATTAAGGAGCATGATTTTTGGAAAGGTTGTATTCAATATATCGCGAGTCTTTCCAAGCAGATAATTTTTTGACCACTTTCTTCGGAAAGTTAAGGCCATACGGACAGCCGGGTCAAATGCCGATTGGCAACTTAGTTGCCTTATTGATTGAGTTAAAAGCTCAAATTTTATAAGTTGGTTACTTTACAACCAGTGCATAATGCACATCAACTTGTGAAACGGTCAATAAGAGTGGTAAAGGCGAATTATTTGCTAAATAGACTCTGATCAAACATGATATATTGAATATTAAGAATTCCGGAGCGTGCGTTCGTGCGAAGTCATTTCGTGCGGCGATGAAGACGGGCGTTCGTCCGTTGTGATGGAGCATTTCTTAATATTGACTATATCAGAAGCAAGTGATGCGCAGGTTATGCGTTCAATCACTTGCTTTTTTTACGTTTCACAGCACTTGTCAAATTTTAAAGAAGGTAGGAGATGGACAAATGGGAAAAGCATTAATCATCGGCTGCGGCGGCGTGGCTTCCGTAGCGATCCACAAATGCGTGCAAAACAGCGAGGTATTTGAAGAAATCTGCATCGCCAGCCGCACCAAGTCGAAATGCGATGCGCTGAAAGCGAAGCTGGACGGCGGCAAAACCAAAATCACGACAGCTCAAGTGGACGCCAACAATGTCGACGAGCTGATCGCATTGATCAACGAAGTGAAACCAGACATCGTGATGAACCTGGCTCTGCCGTATCAAGATTTGACGATCATGGAAGCCTGCTTGGCAACCAAAACGCACTACCTGGATACCGCGAACTATGAGCCGGAAGATACGGCGAAATTCGAATACAAATGGCAATGGGAATACCGCGAGCGCTTTGAGAAAGCCGGCATTACTGCACTGCTGGGCAGCGGCTTTGACCCTGGCGTAACGGGTGTATTCTCCGCCTATGCACTAAAACATCATTTTGACGAAATCGAGTACATCGACATCCTCGACTGCAACGCTGGTGACCACGGCTATCCGTTTGCGACGAACTTCAACCCGGAGATCAACATCCGTGAAGTGTCTGCGAAGGGCAGCTACTGGGAGAACGGCCAATGGGTCGAAACCGAGCCGATGGAAATCAAACGCGTCTACAACTTCCCGGAAATCGGGGAGAAAGATATGTACCTGCTGCACCATGAGGAAATCGAATCCCTGGCCTTGAACATTCCAGGCATCAAGCGGATCCGCTTCTTCATGACATTCGGTCAAAGCTACCTGACCCACCTGAAATGCCTCGAAAACGTCGGCATGACTTCCATCGAGCCGATTGAATTCGAAGGCAAGCAAATCGTGCCGCTGCAGTTCCTGAAAGCCGTCCTGCCGGATCCATCTTCGCTCGGACCGCGCACGAAGGGTAAAACGAACATCGGCTGCATTTTCAAAGGGAAAAAAGACGGCAAAGAAAAAATGTACTACCTGTACAATGTCTGCGACCACGAAGAATGCTACAAAGAAGTTGGCTCTCAAGCCGTAGCTTACACGACGGGTGTTCCGGCCATGATCGGTGCGATGATGATCCTCAACGGCACTTGGAACAAACCGGGCGTCTACAACATCGAAGAGTTCGATCCAGATCCATTCATGGATGCGCTGAACAAGTGGGGCCTGCCTTGGAAAGAAAGCTTCAATCCGGTACCGGTGGATGCCTATCCGGAAGAGGAAGTGGCCGAAGAGCGTAAAGAAACGGAGTACGTTAGATAATATGCGCTTCGAGGAACTGCCAACACCTTGTTACGTGGTCGATGAGAAACTTTTGGAGCAAAACCTGAAGATCCTGGCCGGAATTATGGAGCGGACGGGGGCCAAAATTATTTTGGCGCAAAAAGCATTTTCGATGTACACGACCTACCCGCTAATCGGCAAATATTTGAGCGGCACGGCGGCCAGCGGCTTGTATGAAGCGCGGCTTGGCCACGAGGCAATGGGCAAGGAGAATCACGTCTTTGCCCCGGCCTACCGAGAGGATCAAATCGACGAAATCATCGAGCTGTGCGATCATGTGATCTTCAACTCGTTCTCCCAAGTGGAGAAATATCGCGATCGGGTGCTGGCGGCTGGCAAAAAAGTCGGTCTGCGCATCAATCCGGAATGTTCAACCCAAGTGGGCCACGATATCTATAACCCTTGCGCATATGGCTCGCGGTTTGGCGTAACGATTGAGAATTTCCGTCCGGAGCTGTTGGATGGCATTTCTGGCTTTCATTTTCATACCTTGTGCCAGCAGAATTCGGACGACTTGGCCACGACGCTGGACGCGGTGGAAGAGAAGTTTGGTCCATGGCTGTCGCAAATGGAATGGATCAATTTCGGCGGCGGCCATCACATCACGCGCGAGGATTACGATATTCCGCTGCTGGAAGCGTGCATTCGGCGGATGCAGGACAAATACGGCTTAGAAGTATATCTGGAACCAGGTGAAGCGGTGGCGCTGAACGCCGGTTACCTGATCACGACGGTGCTGGATACGATGAAAAATGGCCTGGATATCGCCATCGTGGACGCCTCGGCTTCCTGCCATATGCCGGACGTGCTGGAGATGCCGTACCGTCCGCCGCTGTTTGGCTCGGGCGAACCTGGCGAGAAGCCGTATACGTATCGGCTGGGCGGACCAACCTGCCTGTCCGGGGATAATATCGGCGACTACTCATTTGATGAGCCGCTGAAGCCGGGCGACCGTCTGGTGTTCGGCGATATGGCCATCTATTCGATGGTGAAGAACACCACCTTCAACGGCATGCCGTTGCCGGCGCTCGTCCTGCAGCATAAGGACGGCGATTGCGAAATTTTACATCAGTTTGGTTATGAAGATTTCAAAATGCGGTTGGCGTAAAGCACCTCAATCGCTTAAGCGGGACTACCCGGTCAGTGAACTGACGGGTGGTCTCTTTTTTTGTCCAAAACCATAATCCTGCACACCATTTCCATAGAATTACACCTTTATTTGGAAAGGATTCCTCATTTACGATGGAAGTGCGGGACTTATACCGATCCTTGGGAAGAGGGGGGAATACGCCTTTTTGTGATATCGCTTACATTGGTATATTAAACAGAATTAGTTAACCATGCAGCGAGGCTCACCACGACAACTCTGCCAGATGTAAGAAAGAGAAAAATCTTCAAATCTGAAAGGAGAATGAATGACGTGAACAGCCAAAGACGCATTATCGCATGGATATGTATCGTCGCGATGTTCGCCACAACCTTCTTTACTTCAATGGGGTGGTCCGCACCGGTTCAGGCGGCAGGAGGGGCGAATCTGGCTGCAGGCAAGCCAACGACGGAATCCGGGCATGCCGATGTTTACCATGCCTCCAACGTTACGGATGGCAATGCCAGTACGTATTGGGAAAGCACTAATCACGCTTTACCCGGGTGGGTGCAGATCGATCTCGGCAATACAGTAGAAATTGATCAAGTCGTCTTGAAGCTGCCTTCCCATTGGGAAAGCCGGACGCAGACGTTATCCGTACAAGGCAGCACCAACGGGGCGAGCTTCACCGATCTGAAAGCCTCCGCCAGCTACACGTTTAACCCGGCTTCGGAAAATATGGTGACGATCAACTTTGCAGCCGCCAGCGTTCGTTACGTGCGGATTCACATTACCGCCAATACCGTCTGGCCGGCAGGCCAACTCTCCGAAGTGGAGGTCTACGGCGCTTCGCCAGCAGCACCTTCCGTGATTCCAGGTAAGATTGAGGCGGAACATTACTCTGCGATGAACGGCATTCAGACGGAACCCACCACGGATACGGGCGGCGGGCTGAACGTCGGCTGGATTCATGTCGGGGATTGGATGGACTATAATGTCAACGTCGTTAGTTCGGGCACCTATACCGTCGAATACCGGGTTGCCAGCAATGCAAGTACAGGCGAAATCCAGTTGAAATCCGGCGCAACCACGCTGGCTACAACGACCGTACCCAACACCGGGGGATGGCAAAACTGGCAGACCGTAACGGCCACCGTAACGCTCAATGCCGGAACGCAAACCCTTCGCGTCTATGCCAGCGGATATGATTTTAATATCAACTGGATCCAATTTACGCAGGGAAGCTCCGCTGATACGCAGCCGCCAACGGCGCCGAGCAACCTGGCCTTCACCCAGCCAACCTCTGGCACAATCAAGCTGACCTGGAACGCCGCCACGGATAACGTAGGCGTAACCGGGTACGACATTTACGCCAACGGTCAGCTTCGCGGCAGTGTCAGCGGAACCACGCTGACTTACACCGACTCGCAGCCAGCAAGTACTACCGTCTCCTACTATGTCGTCGCCAAGGATGCAGCCGGCAACGTTTCGCCGCCAAGCAATACTGTGACGCGAAACGGAACCGGCGGAGAGGCCGGAACCAACCTCGCCATCGGCAAGACGATTACCGCATCCTCCTCGACGTATATTTATGTGGCCGACAATGCCAACGATAACGATGTCTCGACCTATTGGGAGGGCAACGGTCATCCGAGCACACTCACCGTGGACCTGGGGGCCAATGCCAACATCACGTCGATTGTCCTGAAACTGAACCCTTCCAGCGAATGGGCAACACGAACGCAAACGATTCAAGTGCTGGGGCATGACCAAAATTCCACCACCTTTACGAACCTGGTCTCCGCCGCTTCCTATACCTTTAATCCGGCAACCCAGAACACCGTCACCATTCCGGTCAGCGCCACCGTGAGCCAAGTGCAGCTGCGGTTTACCGCCAATTCCGGAGCCCCCGGCGGGCAGGTCGCGGAGTTCCAGATCTTTGGCACACCGGCACCCAATCCGGATCTGACCATATCCAACCTGTCCTGGTCGCCGACGACACCGGATGAGTCCCAATCCGTTACGCTGACGGCTGCGGTTCGCAATGCAGGAACTGTTGCATCCGGCGCTACGAATGTGAACTTCTACCTTGGCAGCACTCTGGTAGGTACAGCTCCCGTAGGTGCGCTTGCCCCCGGAGCTACGACGAACGTCTCCGCAACAATGGGCGCCAAAGACGCCGGTTCGTACGTCGTGATTGCCAAGGTGGATGAGAACAACGCGGTCCTTGAAACCAATGAAGCCAACAACACCTACACCCATCCCACGCCGCTGACAATTCACCAGGTACAAAGCTCTGATCTGATCGCGACGCCAGCCTGGACGCCTTCGAATCCGAGCGCAGGTACGACTGTCACCTTTACCGTGAACCTGAAAAACCAAGGCACCATCGCATCCGCCGGCGGCGCGCACCCCATCACCTTAGAACTGAAGAACGGCTCGGGAACAACCGTACGCACGCTAAACGGTTCGTATAGCGGTACGCTGGCTCCGGGAGCATCCGTCAATGTGACGATGGGAACATGGACTGCAGTGGACGGCAGCTACACGGTAACAACAACGGTAGCAGACGATGCTAACGAGGTCGCTGTGAAGCGGGATAACAACAGCAGCACCGTCAGCTTATATTCCGGTCGCGGCGCGAACATGCCGTTTACTGTGTTGGAGGCCGAAGCTCCTTCGAACAGCACCAATGGAACGCGGCTGGCGCCAAACTTTACGCCGGGTGATTTTGCCGGTGAAGCCTCTGGACGTTCAGCCGTTTATCTGGATGCTACCGGCGAATACGTGGAATTTACGCTGACTCAGCCGGCCAATGCGTTCGTGCTCCGCAGCGCCGTAGCCGAAAATACCACCGGTACGATCAGCATCTATGCGAACGGTGTGGATCAAGGCAATTTTACCGTGTCCTCCAAATTCGCTTACGTGTATGCCACACCTTCCACGCTTGGAGAGTTAGGGTACAATAACTCCGGCTCCAAGGCTTACTGGCTGTACGAAGACTCCCAGCTCTTGCTGGACCAAGTCTATCCGGCTGGAACGAAGATTCGAATCCAGAAGGATGCGGGGGACGTTCCTTGGATTTACGTGGATATGATCGAGACGGAGAACGTAGCGCCGCCAGCCTCCAATCCGGATCCTAGCAAATATGTTGAAGTGTCGAGTACGAAATCGATTGAGCAGGCGCTGAACGAGTTCCGTCAGGATCCGTCCAAGCAAGGGATTTTCATTCCGGCTGGAGAGTGGACGATCTCATCGAAGATTTTCCTGTATGGTCGGGCAACGGAAATCATTGGCGCCGGTCCTTGGCATACCAAGCTGATTGCACCGCAAAACCAAACGAACACCGACGTTGGATTTAACATCAGCTCCACCGCTAACGGATCCACCATCAAGGACTTGTCCGCCTGGGGGAACTATGTCTACCGTCAGGACGGCCCCGGCAAATTCATTGACGGGAACGGCATGCAGAACGTGACGATTGAGAACATTTGGGCGGAGCATTTCGTGTGCCTGTACTGGGGCGTGAACTCTTCCTACAATACCTTCAAGAATAATCGGATCAAAAATATGTTCGCCGACGGCATCAACATGACCAACGGCTCTTCCTACAACGTGATTGACAACAACTATGCCCGCGGTACGGGGGACGACGCCTTCGCCTTGTTTAGTGCGATTGACGCCGGCGGCTCGTACAATGTGGGGAACAAGTACACAAACCTCACCGCCGTCAACGTACGCCGGGCTGCCGCCTTCGCCGTCTACGGCGGTCAGAACAACCTGTTTCAGAACCTGTACGGCGCAGATACGCTCACGTATCCTGGCGTGACCATCAGCAGCTTAAGCTTCGGCTATAATACGCTGGGCTTCGGAGATCAGGATACGGTGATCGACGGTGTTACGCTGGATCGCACTGGCGGTGATTTCTGGACCAGTGTCGGGGCGGACGACAAAATTAACGATTATCAAAACTTCGGGGCAATCTGGTTCTTCGGCGGTGACCGGGACTTCAAGAACATCCTGGTGAAAAATGTGGACATTAATAACCCGGTATACTTCGGCTTGATGTTCCAATCCAAATCGCCGGAGAATCTGCCCATGCAGAACGTACGGCTGGAGAACATCACGATTAACAACCCAACCCGCTACGGCATTAAGCTGGTCGTGAGAGCCGAACAAGGTCAAGGACCTGTGGTTGGCGAAGCTCGTTTCACCAATGTTACGGTCAACAATCCGGGAATCACGGCCATCTATGGCGAGAATCAAACGCCGAATTTCAATGTGATCCGGGTTTCGGGAAATAACTGGTGATTCCATAAAGGCACACAAAAGGCGGTACCTGTCCAATGACGGGTACCGCCTCTGTTGCTGAAGCAACGGGATAACAATGAAAGTGTGGATCAGAAGATGGATTCCCTTCCTGAATTAAATCGGCAGCAGCTTCATGCGATCCTTCGCTTTCAGGCCTTCCACCATGTCGTACCACGCTTGCGGCTTGTTCGGCAACACCGTGTAATACCGCTCCAGGAATTGCACGATCAAAGCCGTTTCCAGGCTGTCCTCGTTGCCGTCCATCGGCAGGAAGCAGAGGTCGAGCCCGCTGACCGCTTCTCCGTCATTGTTCCAGGACGGATGCACGTACGGGAAGTCCAGGCGCATATATCCGAGATGGGACAAGACTTCGCGGCGTACATAAGGATCCATCGGCTTCACGCCGCCGAATTCGTGATGCTCCACCCGGTAAGGATCGTAGATTTCCGCGAACATACCGCGCAGCTTCTTGCCGTTCGCTTCGGCTAATGCGTGTAAATCGCGCAACCGATGATCTGCCAGGAACCGCCCGATACCCAGCCCAGCTTGGCCGATAATCGTGAAGTCGGTCATCGCCACGTTGAAGTCCTCATAATAGCGATACTCCGTCGCCCCAACGACCTGACCTTCGTGCACCGCCACAAAGACGCGAATGCCGGGGTCTTCCAGCGGCTCTTTCCATAAATCGAATTCCAGCACTTCTTCTGGCGGGAACACGTTTTGCATCAGCTGATGCATCGATTTGAATAAAGGATCCTGAATATTCGTAATTCGGATGTATTCCATAAAGGTACATTGCCTCCTATTTAAAATTGCGCTGGAGAAACGGGTTTCTCCATTCCATCAATGCGGCGTAATTCCGTGACTCCTCATCTTCCAGATAATCACGCACGACCGTGACCGGCGTACGGCCGCAACGCAGCAGGAAGGTGATCACCGGATCCTTCAGCTCACCGCTCACAACGGCATTGAGATACTGCTCCGCCGTCATTTCCTCTGCATACTTGTGATAGCCCGGCATTCTGCCGCCGCCCAGCAATCGCTCAAGGCCTTGCTGCACCACCAACTCGTACATGGACAGCATTAACCACTTGCCTAGGCCCCATTTCCGATAAGCCGGACGAACACTGATATCTACAACGTACAGAGTATTTCCATCAGGCCGGTGGTTGCGGATGTACCCTTCATCGGTGATATCCGCCCAGGCGTGCTCCGGCTTGCCGGGGTCAAAATCGACCTTGAGCCCGGTCATCGAGCCTACCAGCTCCCCGTTGACTTCCACGCATAACGCGCCTTCAGGAAACAACCGCACATGGTTGCGGAGCTGCTCCTCGTTCCACCATAATTCCGAAGGAAAAGGAGGCGGGAAGCTCTCCTGCTGAATGCGGATCAACCCCGGAAAATCCTTCTCTTCGTAGTTCCGAATGACCGCCGGCACCGGCCGGCCATGATCATTAAACACGTACCATTCTTTCCGATACATCATGTCTCTCCTCCATGGACAACCTGTGTGGCTTGGTTTAGTTCCAATCGGTGTACAGATCGGTCCGACGATCTCGCCAAGTGGTCACCGAGCCTTTCTCCCGAACCTGATAAAGCAGCTCCAAATCGAGATCGGCGGTTACGATCATATCGTCGTTGATCTCGCCTTCCACCAGAATGCCGCGCGGTGGGAACGGAACGTCGTTTGGCGTGATGACTGCCGCCTGCCCGAAGTTGCCCCGCATGAAGTCCACCGTCGGCAGCGAGCCGACCGTCCCTGTAGTGACGATGTATACCTGGTTCTCAACTGCTCGCGCATGGCAGCAGTAGCGTACCCGGTGGAAGCCGTGGCGATCGTCCGTACAGGATGGACAGAAGATTACGTCCGCCCCCTTCGCCTTCGCCATCCGGACGATCTCCGGAAACTCGATGTCATAGCAAGTCAACATGGCGATTTTACCCTTGTCGGTTTCGAACACTTCCAGACCGTCGCCCGGCGTCATGTTCCATTCCGTCACCTCGGTCGGCGTAATGTGCAGCTTGGCTTGCTCCGCAATTCGCCCATCGGGATAGAACAGATGCGCGACGTTGTACAGCCGGTCGCCTTTGCGCAGCACATGCGTCCCGCCGATGATATGCATGCCGGTCTGACGAGCCAATCCGCTAAACAGCGTACGATATTGCTCTGTAAAATCCGGCAGCTCCTGGATGGTCAATGCTCTACCCTCCGGTGTTCCAATCGACATCAGCTGCGTAGTGAAAAACTCAGGGAACAGCACGAAATCCGCGCTGAACTCCTCCGCGGTTTTGATATAGTGTTCGGCCTGCCGGGCGAACTCGTCAAAGCTGCCAATCGTATGCAAATGATATTGGACAGCGGATACTCTTAATTTCATGGGACTCCCCTCTCTTGTCTTACTCCATCTTCGTAAATTTCATCATAAAGTCAGCCAGAATGCAATTCCGCACCCTACTGCGAACTATTCTGATCTCATAGACGAACCGGGAGACCGCCTCCCAACACGATCTCTCGTTCTGTCACCACGGATTCATAAGCCAAAATCTTCACCCCTTGCCGGGAAGCCTCCTCCAAGGCGTCCGCAAAGGCCGGATCCATGTCCCGGTAAGGCATAAACTCGCGGCATCCCTGCATTTGGATCACGAACAGAACTGTCCCCGTGTACCCTTCTTGAAGGGCCTGAGCCAACTCCAAGACATGTTTGGTTCCCCGCGTCGTTGGGGCATCCGGGAACATGGCGATCCCATCCTGCTGGAGCGTCACGCCTTTGACCTCGATGAACCCTCGTTCCTCGCCTTTTTCATAGTAGAGATCAAACCGAGAATCCCCATAGGTGACTTCCCGCTTCACGCGGCTGACCGTTCCGATCTCCGCGATCCACCCCGCCTTCAGCGCCTCGAACGCCACCGGATTTGGCGCTTGCGAATCAACGTTCACCCAGGCTCCATCCTTGGCCGCTGCAATCAAGGAATATTTCGTCTTCCGCTCAGGCCGGTCTGACACCTCCAGCAGCACCTCGGTATCCGTTCGCAGAAGCTCTTTCAGCCGACCGGTATTTTTCACATGCACCTGTTCTAAAACGCCGTCCACCATCACCTCAGCGATAAACCGGTTCACCCGACGCTGAAGCCGTCCGTGGACGATGTTCCCATACTTCATCCTTCTTCACTTCCCTTAAGCGTTACCAAGCCGCGATCATGCCGTCCGTTCGGGATTCCGTCCCGCCAGCCAACACGCCGGTTTGCGGATCCCGCCAAATGATTTGGCCGCGTCCGAAGGCTCCTCCGTCCGGCATCACTTCGATATCATGCCCTTTTTGCCGTAGCGCCTCGATGAGTTCACCTGGAAACTCCGGTTCCACCTGTACCTTCTTGCCGCCAACCCACTGCCACCGCGGAACATCCAGGGCCGCTTGAGGATTCAACCGGTAATCCACCGTATTCATGATTACCTGCATATGGCCTTGGGGCTGCATATATCCGCCCATGACGCCAAACGGGCCCACCGCCTCTCCATCCTTGGTCAGAAACCCGGGGATGATCGTGTGATACGTTCGTTTCCCCGGCTTCACGAAGTTCGGATGCCGTTCATCCAGCGAAAAGTCGGCCCCGCGGTTTTGCAGGCTGATTCCCGTTCCCGGGATCACGACACCTGAGCCAAAGCCCATATAGTTGCTTTGTATATAGGAGACCATATTGCCTTCTTCGTCAGCCGCAGCTAAATAGACGGTCCCGCCCCGCGGCAGATCGATGGGCTTCGGATCCAGCGCGATGTCACAGATCTCTTGAGCTCGTAACGAGGCGTATTCCCGGGACAACAGATATTCGGCAGAGACCGGCATATCCGCTGGCTCCGTGATCGAGGCCTGGCCATCCGTAAACGCGAGCTTCAGCGCCTCAATCTGACGGTGCACGGTCTCCGCGTTAAGCCACTCGGGCTGCTCCAGCTGCTCGTAGATGTTTAAGGCCAACAGCGCAACCATCCCCTGCCCGTTGGGCGGAATCTCCCAAACATCATATCCCCGGTAATTCGCCGAAATCGGCTCAACCCACTCCGGCCGGTAGGCAGACAAATCAGCTTTTCTTAAAAAGCCGCCATGCTCCAACATCAAGTCCTCGATCCGCTGGGCCAGCTCCCCTTCGTAAAAATCCCGCGCTCCGCTGGCCGCAATCCGGCGCAAGCTCTCCGCATGACCCTTCGAGCTCCACACTTCCCCGATCTCGGGAGCCCGGCCTTGCGGAGCAAAGGTGTCGAACCAGGCTTCGAACTCGGGTCCCTCCTGTTTACGGTAAGACTGATAAGCCCGAGCCCAATATTTTCCTAAGATCGGTGTCAGAGGATACCCCTCCTCGGCATATCGAATCGCGGGCTTCAAGCTCTCCGTCAGCGGACGTCTGCCGAACCTTTCGGCCAGCTCCGCCCAAGCCGCTGGGACTCCGGGGACCGTAATCGGCACCAGCCCCAGCTTCGGCATTTGCTTGTGCCCCCGCTGTTTCACGGCCTCCGCCGTCAGTAAAGCCGGTGCCGGCCCGGACGCGTTCAGACCGTGGAGCTTCCCCTTCGTCCAGACAAGGGCAAACGCATCCCCGCCGATTCCGTTGGAGGTCGGCTCAACGACTGTCAGCGCTGCCGCGGCCGCAATCGCCGCATCAATGGCGTTCCCCCCTTGCTGCAGAATCTCAAGCCCGGCCTGTGCTGCCAGCGGCTGGGACGTCGCCACCATTCCTTTTTTTGCAAAAACGGTATAACGCTTGGATGCAAACGGGTGATGCAGATAATCCATTGACCTCACTCCTTTGCTTAGGGTTCATGAAGAAGCGTCTAGGTGCAATGCAGCTTATCTCATGCTGGTATAATAACATAGACCTTTTCGCAGGAGTAGAATGGCACAAAAAAGACCCCCATAGCCTAAACACGTTGCTCAAAGCGTCTAGTCTATGGGGATCAGTCTATCTAGAGTCCATCAATCGATCATGCCAAGAATTTGTAGCATTCTCACAAACACGGTGGCAGCCTGGGCACGTGTCGTTTCACCCTTCGGACTAAAAGTATCCTCGCTTGTGCCGGTCATGATGTCCAGCTTAACCATCAGACGAACGTCCTCCAAGAAGGCCACGTTCACATTCGCCATATCCTTGTATTCGTTCAGAGTCATATGTTCCTTGGTTATCGGCAGCTGCTCAAGGGAAATCACTGCAGCTAACATGCTCGCCATCTCCTCACGCGTAAGCGGCTGATCCGGTTTGAATTGAGTCCCGCTCACAAAGTCCAGCAGTCCAAGCTCCTTGGCTTTAACGACTTCGTTGAAATACCATACACCTTGTTTGAGATCGTCATAGGGAGCTGGATCACCAGTAGAAATGTCGCGTCCAAGCGCCCGGACCAACATGGCGGTAAACTCCGCCCTTGTTACGGATCTGTTAGGGTCGTACAGTCCCCCGCCCACTCCTTCAACAAGCCCTTTAGCTGCAGCAAGTTGGATATACGGTTTACCCCAATGATTTTTCACATCGGTGAAGCTGACTGGATTTTGCGCTGCAATAAATACGCCGTTGAAATAAGAATGAATCGACGCATTCCACACATCGTCAGCTTTTACCGCTCGAGCGGGGACAAAATCAAATTTCTCCGTCGTTTCGTTATAGCGGAACACCCCCCATTGCTCCGACATGCCAGTGATGTTCTTCGGTATCGGAATTATCCGGGGAAGCGCCTTGCTGAACGAATCTGCCGTACCGACAACTTCTCTCGTCTTGGTGTTGATGATATCCGTGCGCAAATCTACGATCGCGCCCAGGACTTGGCCTTCTGGCACACCGCTTGCAAACGCAGCCAGGATGTCCTTGTCGTCAGATTTGTCGGTCAAGGTGACCTTGAAGCTGATATCCTGTGGTTTTAGATGGTTCGCGGCAAGCAAGTCCGTCAACCCCGGAATCAGCGATGCCAAATCAACCGGCACCTGGTAGCTGGCGTAAGGGGGTTTGATGTCGATGATAAAAGCAGCGGCACGTTCTACGCTCACTATCAGGACAAATACGACCTGATGGAAAAGTGCGGACGTCCTGATCAATGAAGATGAATGCCTCGTTCCGCCCAAGTATTTTGCTACATATGTAGGATGGACGCACATCGGCGTAATTCAACAATGGCTGGAGAACGGCGGGCAAGAGTCGCCCGAGGAAATGGCGCGCATCCTGACAACGATTCTGGTGCACGGTCCATTGTATGCGGCAGGCTTGAAGAAACTTGCCGCGTCTGAACATCCGTTGCCGAATCTTCCAATAGGGAGCACAAACTAACTCTTGATATAAAAAAGTTCCGTGTAGTTTTGCACTACTTGTTCTCATTCTATGCCAAGGAACAACTTGTAAAGGGCATTCCACTACAAACCGTGGTATAATAGCCTCTGGCATAAACGGTTGGAATGCATATTCCTCGTTTGATGCGGGTGGGAGAGGGATATTTTGAAAGTGTGATTTTTATCATGAAAGGAGTTTTTAAGCTTAAGCAACACCAAACGAACGTGAGAAGAGAGCTCATCGCTGGATTGACCTCGTTCTTCTCGATCGTGTACATCATCGCCGTCAACGCCAACATCCTGAAGGATGCAGGAATTCCGCTGGAGGCCGGGATATTGGCCACCGTGCTGTCTTCACTTGTCGGCTGTTTGTTAGTCGCGTTCGTAGCGAACGCACCGTTAATTCTCGTCCCCGGCATGGGGATCAACGCTTTATTTACCTATACCATAGTAGGTTCGATGGGACTCAGCTACCAAGAAGCTTTGGGCGCAACAGTGCTTGCGGGCATCCTGTTCGTCGTGGTGGCTTTTACCGGTTTGTCCTCCCTGATCTCCAAAGCCATTCCGGCTTCCCTGAAGGAATCGATTTCCGTGGGAATCGGGCTGTTCATTGCCTTCATCGGCTTGCAGAAGAGCGGCATTGTCACCGGTAACCCCAGTCACTTTGTGGCGCTCGGGGACTTGTCCGCACCGCTGGTTCTCGCTTCGATCATCAACCTGATCCTAACGCTGTTCCTGTTCTTGAAGAAGGTTCCGGGGAATTTTCTGATCAGCATTATTTTAGGAACGTTGGTGGCTTGGTTGTTCGGCATCGTTGACCTGGGATCGTTCGCATCCGCATCGCTGTCGTTTCAAAGCTATCGTGACGTCTGGATGAGCGCGGACCTCCGCCATATGGCCAGCATTCCGTTCCTGACGGCGTGCTTCTCACTGGTGCTGGTACTGGTCTTCGAAAATATCGGGCTGGTTCACTCGCAAGTGGATGGCATGCTGAATGCTCCGGAGAAGAATGGGAAATCGCTCAAGGCCGTATCGATCTCCGCAGTGGCTTGCGGTCTCTTGGGCACGAGCCCAACGGTTTCGACGGTCGAGACAGCTGCTGGTATTACCGCAGGCGGAAGAACCGGGTTGACCTCAGTGACGACCGGGTTGTTGTTCCTGGGCGCTCTGTTCTTTATGCCCTTGATCAAAATGATCCCGGACGCTGCCATCGCTCCGATCTTGATCATCATCGGCGGGTTGATGCTGACGAATATCACGAAGATCGATTTCAGCGATTTTTCCGAGGCGTTTCCTGCGTTTCTTGTGATTCTGATGATCCCTTTAACGTATAGCATTGTTGACGGAATTGCTTTTGGCTTTATCGCTTATCCGCTGCTGAAGATGTTCTCGAAGAAGCGGGAACAGTTGTCGATCTCCATGTTCGTCATCTCGTTCCTGTTCCTGGTGAACTTCTTGCTGCAGTCGGTTCTATAAATCAATTTTGCATAAAAAAGTCGATCAGGATATCCTCCTGACCGACTTTTTCTATTTATTGGGATGGCCTTATCGGCTCATTAATCATGGTCTCGCAAAAATTTCACCAATGCCGCGTTAAACTCATCGGCATGCGTTACATTAAATCCATGCGGGCCGCCTTTGATCACTACAAGCTCGCTGCCAGGAATCATTTCATGCGCTCTTTGACCGCTGACTTCGAGCGGTACGATCGCATCCGAATCCCCGTGCAGGATCAGCGTTGGGATGTTAAACTTGGCCAGATCGCCGCGGAAGTCCGTGCGGGAGAACGCCCCGATACAATCCAGCGTCCCTTTCGGAGAAGCAAATGCCGCAATATCGCGGTTATACAAACGGAATGGTTCGCTGACCAGATCGGTACGGTCGCCGGCTGCGAAGAAGTTCGTCGTGAACGTATCCAGGAAAGCCAGCCGGTCTGCCTTCACACCATCCTCGAACGCTTTGATGGTTGCATCGTCGAGTCCTCCTTCTGGGTGATCTGCAGATTTGTACAGATACGGCGGAACCGCACCCGCGAGAACTGCTCTTTTCACTCGATCTGTCCCATAAGTACCAATATATCGGGCCACTTCCCCGCCGCCCATCGAGAAACCAACCAAAGTCACATCACGTAAGCCCAGATGTGTAATCAGCTGATGCAGATCGGCAGCGAACGTATCATAATCGTATCCGTTCCAAGGCTGCGACGACTGACCAAACCCGCGGCGATCATACGTAATGACCCGGTAGCCGGCATTCACCAACGCAGGTACTTGTTTCTCCCAAGATCTGCCGCTCAGCGGCCATCCATGAATTAAAATCACCGGTTTCCCGGAACCTACATCTTCATAATGAAGCTCTACCGGATGTCCATTCTCTTGCCCTACTGTTACTTTTGCCATTTGAAATCCCTCCAAATATATTTTTTAAGATTATATTGTGCACAATGTTTATGTTCACATCATACTCCCGTTGTTTTATATTGTCAACAATTAAATTGCAAAAAATATATATTCTTTTTGAATCATCTGCTATGATGAAGGTAAACCTTATAAATAAAGCCAACCGAGGTGCATCATCTTGAAAACGAATGAGCAAAATTTAAAATTGGGGGAACACCTTTGTTTTTCGCTATACGCCTGCTCCCGGGCCATCCTGCGGATGTACCGCCCCTATTTGGATGAACTGGAGTTGACCTACCCGCAGTACCTGGTCTTGGTCACCTTATGGGAGAGGGAGAAGAGCACCATTAAAGAGCTCGGAGAGGCCCTTGATCTGGACACCGGCACCTTAACACCTTTACTCAAGCGGATGGAAGCTGCCGGACTCATTGAGCGACAACGCGATTCCATCGACGAGCGCGTGGTGAATGTGTTGATCACACCGAAGGGGAAGGCGCTGCAAGAGAAAGCATCCTGCGTTCCGCAATCGCTGATTGACGCCACGGACATGGATCTTAAAGAGATTAACCAGTTGAATGAAAGCATCAACCTGCTGCTGCAACAAGTGAATGCTGCAGCGAAGAAATAAAAGGTCAAGTCAGAGATAGAATACGGATATACGCCATGAGCTCAGCGATTCCTTGATATTGGATCCTGAGCTTTTCATTTAGCTTCTCAAGTGCCACCTGAAAGGAACGATCGAGTTTAGGCAACCGGAACATTTCCACATCCTGCAATAGCTTCCGCAGATTCTCGATATAATATACTGTTTTGCGTAAACTACTGATCACCAGAATCTTGCGTAGTTCAGTCACCGAATAGATTCGATACCCACTGACCGGGTGCCGGGTCGAGGTGATCAGCCGCTGCTTCTCATCCTCAACTTGGGCCAGTTGATGATTAATCAACCATAGGGCTTCCGTGACGCGACCAGCTTTAATTTTCCGCATCACTTCATAGACGGTGGGAATGTCATAACCCGCACATACCTCCGGAATCAACCCTTGTTCTTCATATCTTCTCAAGGTCGTTGTGCTAATATTCAACCGCTCGGCAATTCGTGCAGGTGTATATGTATCTGTCATAAAACGACCTCCTTGCTTAAAGTAAAACCTTCAAGTGGTCACCGCCAAAACTCACGAACAAGCGCTGCAATCGTCCCCGTCCTCGTCTGCTCAGAATTCACATCAGGACGCCGTCAGCCCAGAAGAATACGAATCGCTGGGGCTTTACGCAAAAATGAACCCACCTTGCGGCAATTCGGCTGGGATGTGGTGCTTTTCCACCATTATCCCTTTGGATCCGTGTACTTTCTTCTCACTCTATGACCTGATGCAACGGGATAATCCTCAAGAGTAAGCGCGAAAATAAAGAGCTAACCGCAGATTAACCACGGATTAGCTCTTTATCATTTCACCTATTGGATATTAAGACACTGAAGCTTCTTGTTGAGATCCCGATAACCCGAGGGCCTGCGCCGTTGATTGCTGAAGCGTTCGAAACAGCTCGGGATTCTCCGACAGCGACAAGCCGTACGAAGGAATCATCTCTTTGATCTTCGGCTTCCAAGCTTCGAGGTGCTGCGGGAAGCATTTCTCAATAACCTCCAGCATGACGTGCACCGCAGTTGAAGCCCCTGGGGAAGCGCCAAGCAGAGCGGCAATCGAGCCATCCGCAGCGCTGACCACCTCGGTGCCAAATTGCAGTGTCCCTTTTCCACCCTCAACCGTATCCTTGATGACCTGTACCCGCTGACCCGCGACGATTAGGTCCCAATCCTCGCTCTTGGCTCCGGGGACAAAGTCCCGCAGCTCCTCCATCCGTTGTTCCTTCGACAACATGAGCTGCCCAATCAAATATCTCGTTAATGCCATCTCCTTGACCCCGGCTGCCAGCATCGTCAGAAGATTATGCGGCTTCACAGAGGTAATCAGATCAAACATGGAGCCTGTCTTGAGGAACTTCGGCGAAAAACCGGCAAACGGTCCAAACAACAGCGATTTCTTATTGTCGATGAACCGGGTGTCCAAATGGGGAACGGACATCGGTGGAGCTCCCACCGAAGCCTTGCCGTACACTTTGGCATGATGCTGTTCCACCACTTCCGGATTGTTGCACACCATAAACAGACCGCTGACCGGGAAGCCCCCAATCCGCTTGCCTTCCGGAATGCCGGATTTTTGCAGCAAATGCAAGCTCCCGCCGCCGGCACCAATGAAGACGAACTTGGCGGTATGACGCTCGGTAGCACCGCTGTTCAAGTCTATAACCATCAATTCCCACAACCCGTCCGTCGTCCGCTTCAGCTTCTTCACGCTATGCTTGTAACGGATGTCCACGCCCTTCTCCTTCAAGTGGTTCAACAGCATGCGGGTTAAGGCGCCAAAATTCACGTCCGTACCCGAATCGATCTTCGTCGCCGCAATGGGCTCTTCCATCTTCCGATCCTTCATCATCAGAGGAACCCATTCCCTAAGTTTCCCTGGATCCTGAGTGAACTCCATCCCTTGGAACAGCGGATGGGCAGACATCGCTTCATAACGTTTGCTCAGAAATTTAACGTTCTGCTCCCCGCGCACATAGCTCATATGGGGAAGCGGCATGATGAAATCCTGCGGATTGTGGATCAGTTGACGCTGAACCAGATAAGCCCAGAACTGTCTCGATACCTGGAACTGCTCATTTACCTTAATGGCTTTGCTAATATCAATGGTTCCGTCAGGTCGCTCGGTGGTATAATTCAATTCGCACAGGGCCGCATGACCGGTTCCCGCATTATTCCACTCGTTCGAGCTTTCCTCCCCTGCCCGCGCAAGTTGTTCAAACACCTTGATGTTCCAGTCCGGCGCCAATTCCTTCAGCAGGGTCCCCAACGTCGCACTCATAATTCCGGCACCAATCAAAATAACATCTGTACTTGTTTGTCCGTGATTCATGTTTACCGTCCCTTATGACCTTATTTTGCTGAAAGGATGTAAGCGCTGTCGATTTATCCTCGTTGCAAACTTTGAGACGAGCTGGCCCACACCTTTTCCGTAATTAGTGATCTATTTTAAGTGTAACAACAATAGTGAGGGATTGAAATATTTATTTCTTTAATATTAATAATTGATTTTTTTAAGCTATCCAAAAAGAACTTATCGCTTCACTCCTCCAAATTTATTCTTTTTCGATACATACACCTCTTTTATTAATAAATATTTATTGATTATCGATAAAAAAACATGATAAATTAACCTCACACTAATCCTACGCGAGGTGCTGTTGTGATATGAAACGTAAACAAGGCTCTACCCTCTTCTTAAGAGGCGTCGTCTTCCTGATGGGCATCGCGATCCTTGCGGTCTGCATATTCGCGGTCCCTCTGGCAGCCAAAGAAATGGTGGGGTATTATCCGCCATACATTTATCTGACCCTGCTTATTCCTATGTATGCCTCGGCTATTCCGTTCTACTATGCGCTTTACCAGACGCTGAAGCTTCTGGGCTATATCGATAAAAATACCGCTTTCTCCGAAGCCTCGGTGAATGCTCTAAAGAGCATTCGAAACTGCGCGATGGCAATCTGTATCTTATACGCGGTCATTTTGCCGATTCTATTCATTATTGCGGAGAAGGATGATGCTCCGGGACTCGCCGCAATCGGGCTGGTCATCTGCTTCGCTTCCCTCGTCATCGCCGTCTTTGCCGCCGTGCTTCAAAGGCTCTTAAGAAATGCCATCGACATCAAATCGGAAAACGATTTAACGATCTGAGGTGAGAAATCCATGGCCGTAATTATCAATTTGGATGTCATGCTGGCAAAACGGAAAATGAGCGTCACGGAGCTTTCGGAGAAAGTGGGCATTACGATGGCGAATCTGTCGATTCTGAAGAACGGGAAGGCCAAGGCCATACGCTTCTCCACGTTGGAGGCGATATGCAAGGCGCTGGATTGCCAACCTGGAGATATACTGGAGTATCGAGATGATGAAGAGTAGCTCAAATTCGATTCAAAATAAGAGGGTGCCCCTTATTGGCGTACATTTGGGATATGCTCTGCAGCAGTTGGTTCGCTTTGGTTGGCAGCAAGCGTTGTCCTGCGTTTTTCCCGTTGTGATCTTCGCTTCACTGGCATTGACGCAGTGGATTCCTCTTCCTTGGTTGCCCCGCTATGATTGGCTTCTGATCATCTGCCTCGCCATGCAGGTCTGGATGGTTCGGTCTGGACTGGAAACCCGCGACGAATTAAAGGTGATTACTGTCTTCCACCTGATCGGCTTGGCGCTGGAGCTGTTTAAGGTGCATATGGGGTCTTGGTCGTATCCGGAGGAGGGCTGGACGAAGGTTAACGGGGTTCCCCTCTACAGCGGGTTTATGTATGCGAGCGTGGCTAGTTATCTGTGCCAGGCTTGGCGACGCCTAAAGGTAGATCTCGTTCGCTTCCCTCCGCTCTGGCTGGTGGTTCCGCTTGCTGCCTCCATTTACCTGAACTTCTTCACCCATCATTATTGGATCGATGTTCGGTGGTGGCTGTCAGCGCTGGTGTTGATCGTCTTCTGGCGGACTTGGGTTACCTATGAGGTTGGCGGTAAGCCTTACCGAATGCCGTTAACCCTTTCGTTTGTGCTGATCGGGTTCTTTATCTGGATTGCAGAGAATGTGGCCACCTTCTTTAGCGCCTGGAGGTACCCGGACCAAGCCGACGGCTGGCATCTCGTCCATCTTGGCAAGATCAGTTCTTGGTTGCTGCTGGTCATTATCAGTTTCTTGATCGTCGCAGCATTAAAACGGATAAAGGGACGACGCGGATAAGTTAAATAAGCATCTACGCATTAACTGGGATATGAGCCGGCAGAAGCCAGCGCATATCCCAGCGCTGTTTTTAAGTACCTCAGGGAAAACTTAACGCTGGCTGAATGTTCACTGCAAAAGCGGACCTTGTGCTAAACTAAGATATAGAATTGAAGCCTGGCGGCAGAAGAAAGGAGTCCTTCCCTTGGGCAGAAAACAATCTTACTCCCATTCCGAATTATTAAACATTACGAAACGTTTGGTGTTAGAACATGGTTATGATGGGTTTAATCTTAAAATGCTCTCAGAGCACTTGCCAGGCGCTCGAAGCACAATCTATCAGTACTTTGCGAACAAAGATGAAATCGTTGCTGCATGCATGAAACGCGTGATTGCATCCATCGTTGATAAAGCCTCCGCCCTGGACGAGACTGACCCAATGCAGGCTCTTCAGGAGTTGCTTGGCATCTATCTCGAAGAATATCAGCTGCATCAGCTCTTAAACGATGCCTATAAAATCAAGACATCGAATTCCGATGTAGCGCGTCAGGATATCGAATATGTGGAGCAGGCCCACGAATTGCTCAAAGTTCAGCTGACCCGTCTGTTCCAGAGCGCCCAGCAAGAAGGTAAATTAAGAGACGATATCCCGCTTCCTGTCCATATCGGCGTTTTTTTCAACCTGATTAATACGCCAAATATGATGAACGTTCCAGTTCCCCAATGGAGCCAGATGTTATTTGACGTATGGATGGGAGGAGCCAAGAAGTAAGAGGGGTTTTTTCCATAAGTTTATTTTGACACACGTGTCAAAATAGTGTTTAAGACGAGGGGTTCCAGCTTGGCGATACGTTTAAATTGGACGGATCCACCGTGTCATTAACGATTATCGGTTTTGTTGAGAATCAAACCTATAACCACCTTCCAGCCGTGTTTATCCCCATGCCGAAATGGCGGGAAATTGCCTTTGCCGCCCCAGGCTCCGACAAAGGCATTGAGGGGCCGGTTAACGCGATTATGCTGCAAGGACCGAATATTGATCCGGATACAATCAACAGCAAACTTGCAAATATCGACACTGTGACACGTGCCAAAGCGGTACAAGGCATGCCGGGCTACAAGGAAGAGAGTGGTACCATCTTAATGATGCTGGCCTTCTTATTCGTAATCTCAGCATTTGTGTTGGGCGTGTTCTTCTTCGTCATGACGATGCAGAAGACCAATCAATTTGGCATTATGAAGGCGATCGGTGCCAAAAATGGATTTTTAAGCAAAGCGATCGTGTCTCAAGTCTTTATCCTTTCCCTGGTTAGTATTGTTATCGGCATCCTTCTAGCCTACGGGACAGCGGCGATCATGCCAAAGGGCATGCCGTTTAATCTTGACACTAATCTTGTCGTCGTCTACTCGATTGTCCTTCTGGTCATTGCCGTGCTAAGTTCCTTAGTTTCGGTTCGTAAAATCACCAAAATCGATCCGCTTCAAGCACTCGGGAGGGTAGAATAATGACAACAACAGGTTTGCAACTTACGAATGTATCGAAATATTATGGCGAGGGCAGCACTCGGGTCTGCGCGCTGGACAAGGTATCCATCACCGTGAAGCCGGGGGAATTCGTCGCTGTCGTCGGCCCTTCGGGATCGGGTAAAAGTACCTTCTTATCCATTGCTGGAGCGTTGCTTCAACCTTCTGAAGGTGAAGTTCACTTAAATGGACAACCTATTTCTAAGCTCTCGGATAAAGAGTTATCCAGTATCCGATTAAAGGAAATCGGGTTTATTATGCAGTCTTCGAACCTGGTGCCTTATCTCACCGTACTTGATCAGCTGCTGGTTGTGAAGAAGATGTCAGGGAAGATCCGCGCAGAGGATAAAGCCCTCGCGACGAAGCTGCTGGAGGAATTAGGGCTGGGTGCGAAGCTGAAGAGCTTCCCAGAGGAACTATCTGGCGGCGAGAAGCAACGTACCGCGATTGCACGTGCTCTGATGAATCAACCTAACGTGATATTGGCCGATGAGCCTACTGCCAGTCTGGATACTCGGCGTGCGCATGAAGTGGTCAACCTGATCGCGAATCAAGTGAAAACACGCGGGATTGCAGCTGTAATGGTCACTCACGATGAGCGCATGCTCGAATATTGCGATAAGGTGTATCGCATGGAGGATGGCAAACTGAAGCAAGCTACACAGGTGCATCTGGCACACTAAATTGGGCATAAGGAGGGGTGAAAATGATCGTCGTCACCAACCGAATTAAGGTAAGAACGGGAATGGGAGCGGTTATGGCTCCTGGCTTTACGGCCTCCGGTTCGCTGGATCAAACGAAGGGGCTTGTGAAAGTTGAAGTGCTTCTGGCGCAACACGCAGATCATGATGAGCTAAATGTGAACATGCATTGGGAATCCATGGACGATTTCACAGCGTGGAGAAACAGTGATAGCTTTAAAGAAGCCCATAAGCGTCCGGAACCAGGCACCCATGGGGAGGTCAAAGAATCCCCGATTCTCGAAAGCCAGCTGATCACCTACGAGGTCGCCTCACTGAAAGAAATCGCGAAATAGCCTTAAGACGCAAAACCAGCTCATTCAGATGGAATGGGCTGGTTTTATTACATAAAAAACAAGCATCGCTAACGGATGCTCGTTAAGAAGAAAAATCAGAACGTTATTTCTAAACATATTTCTTGCTCTGCATACCCTTGTTATTTAACTGATAGTGATTGTAACTCAAGAGAAATCGCACATGATTTATTGCACGAAACTTGAATTTATAGGTTTTTCCTTTCTGTTTTCGCGCATTTTTCCTTGTCATCTTAATAATTTTCAATGTTTTCTTTCTTGGGTTTATCTTTCTTTTGGATTGTCTAACATGCGGTTTTCCCTTCCGTTTGCAGCGTTTCCGTTTCTTCCGAATGATAATAAAGCCTCGGGGGCCCCGCTCACCTTGTGGGCCAGGAACTCCTTGGGGCCCCTGTGGACCAGGTACACCCTGCATTCCCTGAGGGCCTCGCATGCCGGGTTCCCCTTGTTGACCTTGCGACCCGGGCACCCCCTGAGGGCCTCGGGGGCCTTGCTCCCCTGGCAGACCTTGCGGGCCTTGTTCCCCTTGAGGCCCTTGGGGACCTTGAGCCCCTGGCAGACCTTGCGGGCCCGGTTCGCCCTGGGGCCCTTGGGGCCCTTGAGGACCGGGTGGACCCGGAACCGGTGAGAAAGTACCCAGTTTGGTGACAAATGCGTCTTGATCCCCCATAAGGGAGGTTTGAAAAGCTCCAGGACTCGTCGGGAAATTAACAGACGAAGTAGCGCCGGTTACGTAAATATTAAACGAGCTATCTACGGCAACTCCATTCCCCGCATCTCTTAAACTTCCCCCTAAATAGGTAGAATAGACGAGCGCATTGCCAGCCGTATTGAATACTGTCACAAAGGCATCCTCCGTGCCGCCGAATATACTTTGAAAGGCCCCTGGAGTTATTGGAAAATCAGCGGACTCTGTTGAACCTACTACGTAGGCATTACCTGCTGTGTCAACGACAATGTCTAAGCCTATATCGGAGTCTGTACCGCCCAAATAGCTCGAGTAAAGAAACGCCGTACCCGAAGCATTGAGCTTGGTCACAAAGGCATCCATTGAACCCCCAAGTACCGTCTGAAAAGCACCTGGCGTTGTCGGAAAATTCATGGAGCTTGTAGAGCCGGTGATATACACGTTTTCTTGTTGGTCGATCGCGATGGCATCCCCTGTTTCAAAATCGCTGCCGCCGATGTAAGTGGAAAATTCCAGTGTGGATCCCGTCGGATCGAACCTTGTAACAAAGGCATCTTCAATTCCTCCAAACGCGGGTTGAGCTGCGTTTGCCGTGACTGGAAAGTCATCCGAGAAAGTACCTCCGCTTACAATCGGATTCCCTAGCGCTGTAATGACAATTCCCGTGCCAAAATTAAAGGAGGATCCGCCCAGGTAGGTTGAAAAAACAAGCGCACTCCCAGCAGCGTTTAATTTAGTGACAAAGCCGTTAATGATTCCTGGTGCAGAGGTCTGAAATGCCCCGGGTGTGACCGGAAAGTCACTCGACGTGGTTACCCCTGTGACATAAGCATTACCTGAGGCATCAATCGCAATATCATTACCGGTCTCATCACCGCTCCCCTCCAGATAGGTAGAATAAATCAAGGATGACCCGGTTGCATCCAATTTGGTGACAAAGACGGAGTTGACCCCCAAAAATGTCGTTTGGAATGCCCCTGGCGTAACGGGGAAATCTGGTGATCGCGTCTCTCCTGTAATAAACACATTACCAGCCGCATCAATGGCAAGGCTCGTCGCTCTATCAAAGGCGCTGCCACCCAGATAAGTGGAGAAAACAAGTGCGGTACCTGTCTCATTCAGCTTGGTAATAAACGCATCTGTATCCCCGGCAAGGTCTGACTAAAGGCACCTGGAGTGGTCGGAAAGTTGTCAGAAGAGGTGCTTCCAGCAACATACGCTTGGCCTGAGTCATCAACAACAATATGAAGTCCTGAGTCAATATTATCCCCGCCAAGATAAGTAGAGTAAATTAAGACCGGATCAATAATGATGGGATATTCGGGATGATAATCAGAGTCCACTTGGAAGCCAAAGCTATGGCAGCCTTGAGCATTGCTATGAAGAACAAACCGGCTTTCTACAGGCACTCGTTCACCATCAATATCCTGATAACTTACCGGTTTAGCTTCCTGCTTTACGCCTTGTCTCATATGGATCTGAAGATTCCCATCCCTATCTAGGGATAGGCTCTCTGCACCACGGTACGCCAAGCGAATCGAAGCGATATCCGCTGATGGATGGACCACAAGATCATATTTCAGCTTATTGCCGTCGCCTTTGAAGATCAGATCTATACCTGCCCATAAGTCACGATAGATGATTTCATGGTAGGTTGGCAGGTTTCTCCTCCACTGCCCGGGATCGTTCCCAACTAAATAATGAATCTTTCCCTCCGCAGGGTCACGGCCTTCCATGGTTACGTTCGCATTGGACTCGAGAAACTGTAGAACAAGCTCCTCGTATTTTCCGCCTCCTTTGCTTACAAATAATACTTCCATTGGAGCAAAGTAAATCGATAAGCCGGGCTTCTTCGTCTGAAACCCTGTCGCCGAAGATCCTTGTTCCGTATATTCCCAGAAGGTCAACGGCAACTTGCCGAAATCGTACGTCGCCTTTTGCTGTATGTCCTGAACAGCCGTCAAAGGCTTAACACCTCTTTTCTTGGGATATAAGTCTATACGCTCCAATGTATGAGCTAGTTCATAATCACGACTGGACAATTCCCCTGAGTAATTAGCATATTTTTCCTCTATACAATAGGGATAGTTTAAGAGCAATGTCTCCTAACAAAAAAAGAGGCTGTCCCGAAAGTTATCGTCTAGGATGACTTTGGGGAAGCCTCTTCTTGTCGTTCTTAACTTGACAGACATTGTAGCCCTATATACAGTAATAATAAAACTGTACCGTACAGTATTAAATAGAGCTTGGAAACTTATTCCGGAGATTGGGGGGACCAGTATGAAGAAAACAATGATAAGGGCAATCCCGGCATTCCTTATCATGCTGATGGTGATGGGAAGCTTACCAGGATTGTTCACGAAATATGAGGGCAAAGCGTATGCGGCAGAGAGCTTTGCCGGAGGGGCAGGAACGGCCAATGATCCTTACCAGATCGCAACTGCTGAACAGCTTAATGAGGTCAGAAACCATTCGACAGCAGGCAAATATTTCGTCCTAACAGCTGATATTGATCTTTCAAGTATGGGTAACTGGGTGCCAATCCCTAATTTTCAGGGGGTTTTTGACGGCAATGGTTATGTGATTTCGAAATTGTATATCTATTCAACTCAATACAATGTAGGTTTATTTGAAAGAACCACAGGGGCAACATTGAAGAACATTTGGCTAGAGGACATCAGTGTTCATCGTGACAGTGTAGGTAATGTAGGCGGTTTGGCAGGTTGGATTGACGGCGGCATCATTGAAAACAGTTATGCAAGGGGGACAGTGAGTGGTGCTGATTTTGACGGCGGCTTGGTAGGATATAATAAAGGTACCATTCGAAACAGCTATGCAGCGGTAAACACAAGTGGTGGGGGTTATGTAGGCGGCTTGGCGGCATATAACCATGGTGTCATTCAAAATAGTTTTGCAACGGGTGCAGTAAGTGGTTATACGTTTACAGGCGGTTTGGCGGGATATAACTATGGTACGGTTCAAAACAGCTTCTATGACATCAATACGACTCGACAATCGGATTCAGGCAAAGGTATAGGCAAGTCAAACGAAGATATGAAATTGGCATCTACGTTTGCTGATTGGAATCATGTCATCTGGCGTATACAAGATGGTCAATATCCGGAAATCAGAAATATTCAGTTAACACCAGGCACGGATGCAGGAACAACGAAGCTGACGCAAGTTGAGAATGGAATGGAATTTTCAGTAGAGGCTTCATCATTCAATTCGATTACGAGTGCAGTATACGATAACATTCCGGTTAACGTGGGGGATAGAATTACGATTCAATTCGCCTCACAACCAGAATTGGGTAGTGTAACCAAGACGGTCAGATATATCGACATCCAACCGGCAGAAGCACCTGCGGCCTTATTGGAACAGGGCTCAACGTCTGGTACGACGAAGTTGGTGGGCGTCTCCGATTTGATGGAGTATAGCGTTAACGCAGGCGAATATCAGGATATATCAGATACGTTCGTTGACAATATAGAAGTCGATGAAGGCGATCAGATATATGTTCGAATGAAGAAGACCCTGCTGCAACCCGCTTCGAAAGTGCGAATATTAAATGTAACATCAGCGGATATCAAGCCTGCGGCAACGATCAGCATAGCAGAGATTACTGGGGTGACGGTGCCGGCGAGGGGGCAGATTCCGGTTTCAACATTGCAGGGGACGTCTGAATATGCGGCAACGATCGAGTGGTCGCCGGCGAATAGCGTATTTAGGGCGAATACGGTCTACATCGCAACGATTACGGTTACGCCTAACATAGGATACACGTTAACGGGGGTTCCGGCGGATTTCTTTACGGTAGCAGGAGCGACATCGGTGACGAATGCGGTGAATTCGGGGGTGGTGACGGCTGTATTTCCGGCAACAGGATCAGACCCGGTAAGTGACAACGGCGGCAGCAATGCACCTTCCGTAACTCCAGCAGATAATCCACCTCCAAGCGAAACTCCGGCAGATCCTGAGCCCGCAACAGAAGAGGATACGATTTATAATAAATACATTATTGATGAAGATGAACTCGTAGAGAGGCTTAAAATCAAAGCGGCAGAAGCGAAGGAAGCAAATGCCGAAAGCGAGTTTGCTGACACGAGGGAACATTGGGCTGTAAAGACCATTGAGATCTTCGACCGATTGAAATTGATTACCGGTTATCCGGATGGCTTATTCAGGCCGAACAATGCGATCACACGGGCTGAGTTTGCAAGGATTCTAAATCGCGTGTTCCATATTCATAATAGAGACGGCAGCAATATAAGCATGGAATTGAAGGATATAGAGGGGAGCTGGGCTAAAGAGGATATTGAGAAGCTTGCGGCAGCGGGTGTAATAAGAGGCTATCCAGATGGTACGTTCAGGCCGAATCAGACGATCACGCGTGAAGAGATGGTGGTCATGATATCGTTTATTGTCAATCTGGACGTACTGGAGAAGGATACGATCAAAGGTCATTTCAATGATCTGGACGGTGCTTATGCAGCAGAGAAGATCATAGCGGAAGCACAGGCAGGTATCGTCAGCGGCAAAGGGGCGGGAAGATTCGAACCGAAGAGCCGTGCCACGCGCGCAGAAGCGTTGCGGATAATCTTGAACGCGCTGCAGCTTCACCCAGAGCTCAAGAAATCGTTAGATTCGCTTCTCTAACCCTTCATCTTCGTCCGTATACGTAGTGAGGGTCGAACAAACATTAGGCACATACGTATGACGGGAGACCGCTATAGACCGAAACAAACTGAGGATGGCGCAGGGTTATTTCTGCGCCATCCTCATCTTTTAGTTAAGTACTTTGATTTCTCATGACGAGCTGTCTTCTTACAAGTGATTATTATTCACTTATGGGACAACTCCTTCCTGTTATTAAAAACATAACAACGTACTCTATCGCTTAAAACGGATTTGTCGCAATAAAGCTGGCTGTTTTCACATAAACGCGTTGGCTGAGCTTCAATTGATTGACGATGAATTCCGCCAAATCTTCCGCTTGAATATATTTGGACTCATTGTTGTCCTTGATCAGATTCAAGTCCAGGGCCAAATCCGTTGCTACGGTACTTGGCGTTAGTGCCGATACCCGAATGTTGTTGCGGCGAACTTCTTGCGCAAGCGACTCGGTAAACCCGATCACCGCGAATTTTGAAGCGCTGTAGGCACTTGCGGTGGCTGCCCCGTTCAGGCCGTTCGTCGAAGAGATGTTGATGATGTCTCCGCTATTTTTTTCGACCATTTGGGGAAGTACAGCTCGTGTTACATAATAGGTACCCAATACATTGGTGTCGATCATGCCTTTCCATTCAGCCGGATCCATCTCCAACACCGTACCAAACGTGGCGATTCCCGCGTTATTGATTAGAATATCCGCAGCTCCCAGCTCGTTCTTCAGCTTCTCAACCGCCGTATCCACTTGTTCCTTCGAGGCGATGTCGGCTGCCGCGTAAGCGACCTTAACCCCCAGCCCTTCCAGTTCAGCAGCAACTTGCTTCAACGTCGACTCCGTTCTTGCCATTAATCCAATATGAACGCCTTCCTTCGCTAAGGCAACGGCGGTTGCTTTACCGATCCCCCGTGCTGCTCCGGTGATGATCGCAACTTTTCCTTTTAAGGATTGTGCCATTTTCTTTTGGCTCCTCTCTTTGTTTGGTCTTCACTCCTCCCTTATTATACTGCACTTAGACAGGCAAACGTAAATGCGAAGAAGCACAGTTGACTTAAACTAAGGTTTAAGTCGTATCATATGGGTTGTCGACAAGAATTCCTTAAGATTAGGAGGCCTCCATGATGAAGTACTATACCATTGGCGAAGCTGCAGCCATGTATCATATACCAGAGTCCACCTTGCGCTTTTATGAGAAAAAAGGTCTTCTCCCGTTTATCAAACGGGACGAGGCCGGCAGACGATTATTTTCGGAACGTCAATTGGCGTTGCTTCAAATCGTCACCTGCCTCAAGAATACTAATATGCCCATCAACCAGATTAAGCAATATATGGACTGGGTTGTAGAGGGAGATTCTACAGTAGAGAACCGACTCGACATGCTATTGAAGCATAAGCAAAATGTGCTCGATGAAATCGTGCTAATGCAGGAACACCTGAAAGAGATTGATTATAAAATCGATCTTTATCAAAAACAACTACGAGGTGAAGAGAACCAATGAAACTTTCTGGAAATACGATCTTGATTACTGGCGGCGGCTCCGGGATCGGACTTGCCTTTGCAGAGAGATTTGTGCAAAGCGGTAATACGGTCATCGTTATCGGCAGGCGGGAAAGCGTGCTTGAGCAAGCTCGGAAGCGAGTTCCCGGTTTAATCACCCGGGTGTGCGACTTGGCCCAAGAAAGCGATCGTGTCGCCTTGTTTGATTGGGTAACAACCAACTATCCCGACGTGAACGTGCTGATTAATAACGCCGGGATTCAACTGCGCTACAACGTGCTCAAAGCGGATGTGAGAGACAACTGGCGCGAATACAGCAAGGAGATCACCACGAACCTCGATGCACCGGTTCATTTGTCCCTGTTGTTCGCTCCATATTTCGCGAAGAAAGAATCGGCAGCCATTGTGAACATCACTTCTGGTTTGGCGTATACTCCTTTTGCGATTGCACCAGTCTATTCCGCAACCAAGGCCGCGCTTCACTCTTTCACGATGAGCTTAAGACACCAGCTGTCTGCCACATCAGTTGAAGTGATTGAAGTTGCTCCTCCGGCAGTAAACACCGATTTGGGAGGAGGCGGCTTGCATACCCATGGGGAACCGCTGGATGCGTTCACGGAAGGTATTTTCCAAGGTTTAGCCGAAGGCAAGCAGGAAATTGGGTACGGTTCTTCGGTTGCCCGCCTGCGGATGTCCCGCGACGATATCGACAAATATACGGAACAGCTCTACCAAGCCACGAAAGATTCTATTGAGTAATGGAAATGGAGCGTAACAAGAAGAAGCCGCTTCGGGATGAAGCGAACTTGAAGCTCAAAAGGAGATTGCCTTCTCCACGGACAGCAAGCCAGCCGCCTCAAACTAAATGTAAATGCATCAAGGGACGCCCGCTCAGGCGCCCCTTTTTGTTTATTATGCGTGATCATTCTTTCTTAATTCGCTCTTGCAATTAATTGCTTGTCTCTCCGACCATGCAGAAGCATATAAATGACTAGTGACAGGAGGGCAAGGATCGCTAACCCGCCAAACAAGGAACTATAACCAATGATCGGTTCCACAATACCGAGAAGCGAAGGGCCAAAGCCAAGCCCTGCATCTAAGGCAATAAAGAAAGTGGATGTAGCCAGACCCGTACGTTCGGCGGGCGTAACACGAACCGCTATGGCTTGCGCGCCTGATTGCAGATTCCCAAATCCAGCGCCAATAATTGCTGCCGCGACCAATAGAATAGACCCAGAGTAGGCACCGCTAATTAAGACAAGGCCCCCTGCAAAGAGAATGAAGCATGGAACCATCACATAGTTCGATCCTCTGGTATCCATCAGACGGCCGCTGAATGGACGGGTTAACAAGATCGCTATGGCATAGACTAGGAAGAAGAAGCTCGATGCGGTGACAAGATCCCGTTCCTGGGCAAAGAAATTAATGAAAGATAGGATGGCCGCATAGCCAAAAGACATCAGGAAGGTCACAATGGCGATGGAAATCGCGTTCGGTTCAATATAGTGTTTAAAGCTGAAAGCCTGTTTGGGTTTCTCGGTTACCGTATGGGCTTTGGAGGTCGGTACTGCAGGTGCCTTCAGAATAAAACTAATGATGAACGCGACAACAGCCAATGCCAAACAGAACAAGAAGATGTTCGTGTAGGACGTATTCTGGCTCAGGGTGATCCCCAAAAATGGCCCAATGGCCGTACCCAGTGTACTGCTCATACTGAAGTAGCCAATCCCCTCACTCTTCCGGGAGATAGGGACAATTTGCGCAACCATCGTACCCGTAGCGGTGGATGCAATCCCGGCTGCCATTCCGTTCACTAGACGTATGATGAGAAACAGCCAGATCCCAGCATACACAACATAAAGTCCTGTCGTAATAATAAAGGCAATCAGGCCAATGACTAATACCTTTTTGGTACCAGCCGAGTTAATCACACGCCCTGTAAACAGGCGGCCGATCAAGGTTCCGACGATATAAATCCCGGTAGCAAGCCCGCCTTGACTGGCTGAAGCATGATATTCACTAACGACGAACGAGGCTGTCGTAACCATCAATAAGTAAAAGATTAGAATGACAAAGAAGTTAATCACCGAAACGGTAAGAAAATCTTTGGTCCATAGTTTCTCCTTAATTCCACTCACTGCCTTTCTCCCCAACTCTCTTGATTAGATTTTGTCGAATTCGATGGATGATGTTCAAAAACAATTGTTGCTCTTCCTCCGTGATGCCGGCCGTAATCTCTTTGTCTAAGGCATCAATAAAAACACGCACTTGTCTATATATAGCGCGGCCTTTCTCAGTTACATGGAGATGTTTCTTGCGCTTGTCTTCTCTGGAAATCTCAACACTCACATACCCTGCCTGTACAAGATCCTTGAGGATTCTTGTAACGTTCGGTTTTTCAATCGTTAGCCTTTGGGCCAAATCAGCAGCTGTTAAGGCCTCATCTTGAATCAACTCAACCAATACGATCCATTCCAAAGGTTGAATGCCATGTTCTCGCAATATTTCGTTGATTTGAACTGCGAGCGGTCTCATCATCAACCCAAGATCACGATATATTTGGGGTGGAGAATTCATCAAATCCCCCTTTCACCTCGAAAATCTCCAAATTAGTTATTAATGATAACTAAATTTTTGTGCATTTTTATCTTATTACATTAATTTTCATGTGTCAATGTATCATTTAACCAACAAACAGACCCAAGCCTGAAAGTTAGCTTGGGTCTGTTTTGATTTCGGATGTCGTATTTGCCTTTCCATTGCCGAGCGGCCTCAAGCAGATAGTCCCACACCTTCCTCCGAAACGGACACCGGTTTGACGAGTGCTTTCTTCTCCCAAGCCCGGCTTCTCCAACGAAGCAGCATGATCAAGCCGCGCAGCCATTCATCCACAGCAAACGCAATCCAGATGCCAAGGAGCCCTATCTCCAGATGAACGCCCAGCAGGTAAGCCAGCGGCACCGATACGCCCCACATCGAGCATACGCCCATCAGAACGGGAAAGCGTGCATCCCCGGCGGCGCGCAGCGAATTGATGATCACCATATTGAAGGTCCGACCAGGTTCAAGCACGATCGACAGCAAGAAAATGCTGGCTCCGGTTGCGATAATCGCAGGATCTTCGGTGAACAACCCGATGAGGTCATGTCGGAAGATCGAAGCCGTCCCCACAATGGCCAAGGTGAGCAGGAAGCTGATCCGTACGCTTTTCATCAGTCGTTTGTAGGCGGCCTCCATCGCCCCTGCTCCAACCATTTGTCCGACGATAATCTCCGTCCCCGCCCCAATCGACGCGGCCAATGCCATAAAATAGTTGGAGATGTTCATCACATAAACATGCGTATTTAATGCAGTAATGCTAATCATATTAACGAAGCCCATGATCATCAGGTACTGCGATTGCCAAGCCAGATGCTCTCCCGCCGCAGGCAGCCCCACGCTTAGGATCTGCTTCGCATACGTCCCGTTCCAAGTCACGTAGTCTTTCCCGTGAATCGGAGCAGGAACCCGGCGATACAAGATGAAGAACAGAACAAGGATGCCGACAAACCGGCTGACGACGGTCGAGATCGCTGCACCGGTCACGCCCATTTCCGGAAATCCGAAGTTCCCGAAGATCAGCAGATAGTTGCCGGTCACGTGGAGAAGATTCACGCCCAGCGTCACATACATGACGCTCTTGGTATTGCCGCTCGAACGAATAACCGAAGATACGGCATAAGACAGCGCCTCGATCCACATAAAGCCGCCGATGATCTTCAGATAATGGCTGGCAATGCCAATCTGTTCTTCATTTAAGTTGAGCAGCCGCAGAAGCGGCTCACCTAAGCCAACCAGAACAAGGCTGACGAAGATCCCAAAGAACAGGTTCATCGTAATGGCCAGCGCCGAGACACGGCTCGCTTCTTTCTCTCGCCCAGCTCCGATATACTGAGAAACGGCTACACTCGTCCCAATGCCCACAAATCCAAACATCAGAATACAGAAATAGATAATCTCATTCGCTAAGCCCACCGCGCCGGTGGCCGTATCGGAAATGCGGCTCAGCATAAACACGTCAACGGTGCCCAGCATCATCCGCAACACCGAATCGATAAAGATCGGCCAAGTTACAGCGAACAGGCTAAGTTTCTTCCATGATGGTATACGTTCAGTTAGTGTCACGTTTTTACGAGCTCCTACTAGATAATTTGCTTTGACGCCTTCCCTAGTGTAGCTCGCGATCAATGATTCGTCTATGGGAAAAATTATGTTTAACGAAGCTTGCCAAAAGAATAAAGGCGCCCATTGGGGCGCCTATTCCTTAGGATTCTTCCACATACTTCTTGAAATTATCCATAATCGCTTGCCAGCCGGCTTGTTGGAATTCGACCGGATGTGTGGTCTCCGCATCAAACGTCTCCACAACCTTCGTCCCTTGGCCTTCCGCAGCGAAAGTGATCTCCACTCGTCTTCCATCTCCCATCGTGTAGGAAATGAACTCATGCGTTTTCACGTCATCGTACACGCCGCCAAAATCAAAACCTTCACTACCGTCCTTCGCTTCCATCCGAGTCAGAAACTTCCCGCCGGGGCGCAAGTCATTCTCCGCTCTTGGCGAATGCCAATCCTCGGACGCTTGATTCCACTTCGTAATGTGCTGAGGTTCCGTCCAGCAACTCCACACTTTTTCTACCGGGGCTTGAATGACCGTTTGCACGGTAACTTTTGTCGGTTGATTCGTTTCCATGTTACAATGGCACCTCTTACCAATAGGATTGTTTTTGACTTTACATTCCTATAGACGTAACGCAAATTCGAAATTCATCGGTCGATTTGCTCCGGCAACCCTAAACGCAAAAATAATTTGGTATTAATAAAATTCTGCACATGCAAAATATGATCATCTTTCGTTTCAAGCACATGAATCCCCCAAGGCACCAGGTGATCCCCTTCTCGGCTTGGCATGTACTGCGCAAGCGCCGGATACCCGCCATTAACCTTAACCGGTATAAACCGAGAGCCTTCGCAATGCCACCGGGTAAGCGAGAAGAATTTCGCCAAATCCTCTCGGCCGCGAATCCACATTGGAAATGGCGGCATGGACATGCAGCCTTCCTCATGAAATAAGGCGACCAACCGGTCGATATCAAATTGCTCGAAGGCATCTACATAACGCGACAGCAGCTCCGCGTCCGGCTCACCTTCCATGCGGCTGAGCTCATCGGAACGAAGCTGGGTCCGGTTCATCGTCTCCCTTGCTCTTTGCAACGCACTGTTCACGGCTGCCGCCGACATCCCCAGCGTCTCCGCGATTTGCTTGGATGACCAATCAAAGACATCCTTTAAAATCAATACGGCTCGTTGTCGGGGAGGCAAAGTCTGCAGAAGCGCAATGAAGCAGAGCTGCAGGGTATCCTTGCGGATGAGCGCCTCCTCGGGATTTTCGCCAAAATCAGGGGCCAGCCATATCCAGGCGGAATCGGGTAACGTCTCCCGAGGTTCCACGATCGAGCTCGCCGGATCAGACAGGTCGATGGGAAGCACCCGGCGTTTCGCTTGCCTTAGTTTATCCAAACAGAGGTTGGAAGCGATCCGATAGATCCATGTCTTCGGCGAGGAATCCTGCCGGAACGAGCTCCAGCTCTGCCACACGCGAATATAGATCTCCTGAACCGCATCGTCCGCGTCATTGATCGATCCTAACATGCGGTAGCAGAACGCGGTAAGCTCCGGCTTCATTTTTTCCAATAACTGCAGGTCCAGGGGGGGTCCGTTCATATAAGCCTCCTTACAGGAAAAATGGAGATATCTAACCGATTTCCTCCCTAGTCGCCGTTCGACTCCCGATATGAAATCGATTCGCCCAGGACGCCTTGGTGACAGGCAAAATCCGGAAGAGACCTCTATTATATTCTATTTCTCCTATGGAATCCCTTTCAGAGGAAGGTTCTTTTATTTAAAATTTTTAGCACTTGCTTGCCTCCCTAAAAAAAGAGCACCCTACCCGAAATCTGGTGCCTACTCATCAGATGACCGGATTGTTAGAATGAAAGCGTTCTCCTATGTAAGAATTTTCCTAGTGTGCACAGGTTAGGAGAATGAGGACAATAAAGGGAGGGTATTTATGAAACGGACTCACTTTGCAGAAAGGCGGCTTGCTCGAGGTGTATTCAGCATGCTCCTGGCGGTCATCATGGCAGTTGGCATCGGTTTTGTGCCGACACCGGCTCAGGCAGCCGAGACCACCATTACATCGATGAGCTACTTCTCACCCGCAGACGGGCCGGTCATCACCAAGTCGGGAGTTGGACAAGCGAGCTACGGCTTTGTGATGCCTATTTTTAATGGCGGTTCGGCAACCTGGAACGATGTCGTGCAAGATTTAGGCGTTAAGGTGAAAGTGAACGGCAACTGGGTCGACATCGACAGCGTCAGCAGCTTTGTCTACAACCAGAACTGGGGCCACTGGTATGACAGCGGCTTTACCGGATATTGGTTCGTCCTTTCCGCAACCACAGAGATTCAGCTCTACTCCAAGGCAAACGGGGTTACCCTTAACTACACTCTCGTCTTCCAAAATATCAACACCACCACAATCACATCAATGACACCTACGCAAGGTCCGGTTATTACCGCTGGTTTTACAGGCGGGGCAGGCTTCACCTATCCCGTGTTCAACAACGATCCATCGATTCCTTATGCTGCGGTTGCCGACGACTTGAAGGTGTATGTGAAGCCGGTGAACAGCAGCACCTGGATCGACATCGACAACAATCCAGCCAGCGGCTGGATCTATGATCAGAACTTCGGCCAATTCACCGATGGCGGCGGCGGCTACTGGTTTAACGTCACGGAGTCCATCAACGTGAAATTGGAATCGAAAACTTCATCAGCGAGCCTCGTGTATACGATTATTTTTAATGAACCGGTAAGAAATTCGTACACTCTAACGCCTTATGAGGGAACGACGTTCACCGCAAATGAAAGCGGCGCCATTGGTCTGCCCCTGCCGAAAATTGACGGAGGCGCTCCCATTGCCTCGGAACTGGAGAACTTCGTGTATCAGATCAACATCAACGGTCAGTGGGTAGATCTGGCGGATTCCAGTCAAAGCGGGTTCGTCTATTCTGCGTATGGTTACAATAACCTGTCCAGCGCGAACCAATGGGGCTATTGGGCTGACTACATCTATGGCCTGTGGTTCCAGCCGATCCAACAGGATATGCAAATCCGTATCGGCTATCCTTTAAATGGGCAAAAGGGCGGTAACGTGGGCAACAACTACGTCACTTACACCTTTATCGGTAATCCTAACGCCCCGCGGCCGGATGATTCCGATCAAGAGGATATCCCGCTGAGTACGCCAAGCAATCCGAACATCGACGGGTTGACCCTCATCTGGCAGGACGAATTTGACGGGACTCAGCTGGATCTAAGCAAATGGAATTATGAACAGGGATACTACCTGAATGACGATCCGGGCACTTGGGGCTGGGGCAACGCGGAGCTGCAGCATTATACGGACAGTCCGCAAAATGTCTTCGTTCAGGACGGCAAGTTAAATATCCGGGCGCTGAACGATCCCAAATCGTTCCCGCAGGATCCTAGTCGTTATGCACAATACTCGTCCGGTAAAGTGAACACTAAAGATCACTTCTCGTTAAAATATGGCCGAGTCGATTTCCGCGCGAAGCTGCCTACGGGGAACGGCATTTGGCCGGCGCTGTGGATGCTGCCGCAGGATCAAGCCTACGGCACTTGGGCCGCTTCCGGTGAGATCGATGTTATGGAAGCTCGCGGTCGTCTGCCCGGCAAGTCTTCTGGCGCGATTCACTTCGGCGGACAATGGCCGGCCAATACCCATCTCTCGGGTGAATACAACTTCCCATCCGGGCAAACGATCGCCAATGACTTCCATGTCTACTCCGTCGTTTGGGAAGAGGACAACATTAAATGGTATGTAGACGGCAAGTTCTTCTTTAAGGCCACCCGGGATCAATGGTATTCCACGGCTGCGCCAAACAACCCGAATGCACCTTTTGATCAGCCGTTCTATCTCATCATGAACCTGGCGATCGGCGGTAACTTCGACGGCGGCATCGCCCCAGGACCTGGTGATATCCCGGCCACGATGCAAGTCGATTATGTGCGTGTCTATAAGGACAACGGCAATGGCGGCGGCGGTCAAAATCCCGGGAACCCGGGAGATCCGGGCACGCCCTCCACGATTGTGATCGGCGATCAAGTGAAGGGACTGAAGAAAACCGGCGATAACCTGTTATTCTACGTCAACGGCGCGACTTTTGCGGATCTGCACTATAAAATCAATAACGGTGTGCAGCTCAATGTCGCCATGACCCCGGTGGGGAACGGCAACTATACCTATGCGGTGAACAACCTAAGCCAAGGCGATGTGGTGGAGTACTTCTTCACCTATAACCCCGGGCAAGGGGCGCTCGATACCCCATGGCAAACCTACATTCACGGGGTTACTCAAGGAACGCCGGAATAACATATGAAAGATAGAAAGGCCGTTCCATATTGGACGGCCTTTCTGTCACCTTATTTAATATATGTTATGTCATCCCTCGGGGCATACCGCTCATTATTGAAGGGCACCGCCGCTAACTAACAGACGTTGACCACTCACATAGGAGGATAAGTCACTGGCAAAAAATTCAGCTACATTGGCCACATCGTCCAACGTGCCTAATCGCCGCATAGGATGGGCTTGGATAAGAGCATCTCTAAGTTGTGCTCGATCTCCCGGGTTTGTCCATAATCCCGCACCCTCGATAACCGTTGGTACGATCGTATTCACAGTGACCCCTCGGTATCCGATTTCCTTCGCCAGCGCCTCGACGAGATACATCGGTGCTACCTTGCTGCTGCCATATAAGGAGTACCCAGCCATAGCACTAGTGGTTGTGCTTGATGAAACATAGATGATGCGTCCGTTATCTGCTACGTGTTTGGCCGCTTCTTGAATGGTAAAGAATGCACCCTTGGTGTTGACTTGAAATAATCTGTCAAATTGTTCTTCCGTAATATCAACTGTCGGGATGTTTACAAGCTCTATACCGGCGTTCGCAACGACAATATCAATTTTCCCTAATTCCTGGAGTGCGATTTGGAACACTTTCCGGACCTCGGCTACTTGGCTGATATCAGCTTGAATAGCAATCGCCTTCACTCCGTATGCTTGCAAGCTGGAAACGGTAGCTTCTGCGGCAGCCTTATCACTCGTATAATTTACGGCAATATCGGCCCCTAAAGACGCATATCTTTCTGCGATGGCTTTACCGATTCCTCGTCCAGATCCGGTTATCAATGCGACTTTGTTTCTTAGGTTGGTCAAGAAATGCGCCCCCTTCTGAGATTAGAGAGACATGCCTCCTGAAACCTCAATACGTTGAGCATTAACCCAACGGTTCTCGTCGGACAGCAACGAAGCGATAGCCCCTGCAACGTCCTCTGGTTCCCCGACACGACCGAGCGCCGTCATTCCCCCGATCAGCTTCTTGAGATCATCATTCGTGCGGAGTCCGCTAAAATCTGTAGCGATCGCACCCGGCGCAACAACGTTGGCGGTGATTCCACGTGGTCCCAACTCTTTGGCCAAATACTTAGTGAGAACCTCAATAGCACCTTTCACGGATGCGTAAGCACCACTCTCCGGAACCGCAAAGCGTGTAAGTCCAGTGGAGATGTTTACAATCCGACCGCCATCATTGATAAGCGGCAACAGTTTCTGTGTCAGGAAGAAGACTCCCTTGAAGTGTACTTCGTACAAACGATCCAACTCTTCCTCTGTTGTCTTCTCGAATGAGTTATGGTGAGAGATCCCCGCGTTGTTTACGAGGTAGTCAAATTTGGTAGCGCCCATTTCTTTTAGCGCATCTTGTACATTTTGTACAAAAGCGTCAAAAGTACGGACATTGCTTGCATCAAGTTGTAGGGCGATTGCCTTACGTCCGGTTTCTCGGATCTCGGAGACAACTTTCTCTGCTTCTTCTTGATTAGAACGATATGTGAAGATTGAATCGACACCATGGTTTGCAAGGGCTAAAACAGTACTTCTGCCAATACCCCGACTTCCCCCTGTGACGATAGCAATCTTTGGATTGGTTTGTGTCATTGTGCATTCTCTCCATTCTTCATTGGATTCACCAGATAGTTTATCCAGTATCACTAGTCATCATCCTAGTAGGCGACACTACATTAACTAACTGGTTGGTTATATAATAATACTAATTAACTAGTTAGTCAACTGTGTTTTTATGATATAATAAATCCTAAATCCAGGCTTCAATAAGGAGGGGCACCCATTGAGAAACGCTGAGGCAACAAGAGAGAGGATCATGGAGGCTGCTTTGGATGAGTTCTCTGCCTATGGTATTGCTGGAGCACGTGTTGACCGCATTGCTAAAAACGCGGGTTGCAATAAGAATTTAATTTACGTTTACTTTGAGAATAAAGAAACGCTATTTACAACCGTCCTCGAAAGACACTTAACACGTGTTTATGAGGAAATTGATTTCACGCCCGAGGATCTTGCGGGTTATGCCAAAAGAGTATTCGATTGGGCGATGACAAATCCACAAATTGTAAGGTTAATGTCATGGTATAGTTTAGAGCGGAAAGAAGACACGCTATCCGAGCGCGCCTCCGTGCGTGACAAGAAAATCAAAGCGATCATGAATGCACAAAACGAAGGTCTGGTGGGAAAGACATTCACTCCCGGCTTTCTTTTGACTGCCATCATGGCTTTAGCAACTGCCTGGACGCCAACTCATCCTTTCGGGCCTTCGCACGACCCGAATGCTGTGAACTTTCCGACGGAAACGAGGGAAGCTATTGCTAAGGCCGTTCGTCTGATTGCTAAAGGTGAATAAGTTGATATTCTGCTTCACAACCACCAGCAATTAGGGCCCCCGATTGGGGGCTTTTTTTATGACCGTTTTGCATCCGTACGAAGTTCGTTGAATACAATAACTCGGATTGAGGGTGTTGAATCTGGACAGAAAGGATGTCACTTCCGTGGAATTTCTGTTGAAAGCCATCTACCGAGAATATATCAGCAGTTTGAATAAACGGGACTTGTCACAACTGGGCCGATTTGTGCATGAGGATGTTCGCTATAATGAGCAGCCAATCGGCTTAGCCGGTTACCGCCAAATGCTGGAGGGCGATTACCGAGATATTCCGGATCTCTATTTTAATATCGATATTCTCGTTTGTGAGCCGCCCTATCTTTCGAGCCGCTTACGCTTTGATGTCACACCTAAGGGGCAATTTATGGGTTTGCCGATCAATGGACGAAGCGTGTTGTTTTATGAAAATGTCATTTACAAGTATGAAGGCGGAAAAATCAAGCAAGTGTGGTCCGTCATCGACAAAGCCGCGATTGAAGCCCAAATTTCTTGATTTCGCCCGGTGTTGCATCAAGAAGAAAAGGCCGCTCAACGTTGAACGGCCCTCCTGTCAGTTATATGAATACTCGCCCTTAATCACGAAGAACGAGCCCCGGATCGTACCGGCCAATTTCGACTTCTGCCGGGCAAATTTGAACTTCTTCTCCTCCAGCTCCTTCGGAACCTCCATGCCTTCAGACAGCTTAAAGCCCACGGCCCGTTTCTTTGGATCGTCCAGGGTGTACATGACGTTAACCCCTAAGCCGTCCTCGTAGAAGACGAAAGCCCACCGGATGTTTTCGACTTGAAAAAACGACGTCTCTAACGGCTTGGCCGCAAACTCGATGCCCCGTTCTTCTTTTAAGATCCGGTTCACGTAATCCAGGGTTTCCTGGCTTTCGCTGGCTGGCTCAACCGTAAACACATGCTTATATTTGTTCATAAAATAACGCGCCTCATTGGCTCGCAGTCCGGCTAATGCCTCTGCTACAGGAGAGGATTCTAAACCGACAGTAGATACATTTTTGAAATCAACGACATTGGACATGCTTGCCCCTCCTCTTCTTCTCTATTTCCTTACGACAGGGATCCACATTTCTCCCGCGACGCGGCCATTCGCTTGTTCCATCAAGACGGCGGTGTTAGGCCCGCCAACATAAGCAACTTGATTCAGTTCCGGCAGAACTTGGCCAAAAGCGATCCCCGCCAGCTGATTACTTAGTTCATCCGGCGCGGTGCCTTCCCCTTTGACAATTACGTACTCTCCCTTCGGGAACTGAATGACCCGGGAGCCTTCGGCATTCGGCAGCGTTTCACGGCTAAGTACGCCAACGTAATACATCATCTTGTTATTAACCGCTTCGTTGACGGTAAAGACATAATCGTTCTCCGCAATCGCTTTAAGCTGGTTGAGTCGACCGTCCTCAGTGACGGCTTGCCAGAAACTCGATTTTTCCTGATTGATGCCGGCAAAATCCGTGTAATGACTTTTTAATTCTGTGCCCAGACCAAAGACCGTAAAGCTGTCCTTCTCTTCCAAAACATAATTCGCCATGTTTTAAAACCTACTCTCTTTTTAAATTTGTTTTCTGTTCTTGATGGGTTTATCATAACTTTAAATCATGTCAAAAAATGAACCTGTTTAGGAGTCACGATGAAAAAAGTTGAACGGATTAACACCATCATGCGTTATATCAACAATCGGTCCCACTTTACCATCACGGAAATTATGCAGGAATTTAACATCTCCCGCTCGACAGCGATCCGAGACATCCGCGAAATCGAAGCTTTAGGAATGCCGCTCGTTGCTGAGGTTGGACGGGACGGCGGTTATTCGGTGATGCACAACTCGATCCTGCCTGCCGTGCGGTTTACGGATAACGAGGTCAAAGCGCTGTTCATCGCCTTCATGGCCACCAGAAACGCCCAGCTTCCTTATCTCAAGAGTCGCCAATCCTTAGCCGAAAAATTGCTGGGGCTGATCTCGAAAAACCAACAGGACGATCTCCTGCTCCTGGATGAAATCCTGCTCTTTGAAGGGACCAACCCGCATAATCCCGATCTATTGGAGCTTTCGGACCTTCCCCATCCAATACTGGAGAAGCTGATTCAACACCTGCTCATCGACAGCTATTTATGGATTACCCTGGAAGAAGGCGATGGAATCAACTCGTATCCGGTTTTTCTGTTGCACCTTTATCGTGAGAGAAGTCTGTGGTGGATGGAAGTATTGGATTTACAGGAAGAGAAGAAACGAATGTTCTCCGTCGACCAGCTTACTCAAGTCGAGCTCTACTCTCCCAAGAAACGAATGAACCGAAAGAAAATTCTGGAGCTCCTTGGCAAGCAAGAGGAAGCATACAACCTGATCCTGGAACTCGGCCCTCATGCCATTGCCCAGTACAAAAAATATCATCCCTTAAAAGCATTCATTTCCTATACCAATCCGTATCAAACCACCGCCATGCTGAAGATGGTTGTCCAAGTCAACGAACCCGAGGAACTCTCCGAGACGATTCATTGGCTGCTGTTCCTGGGGGAAGATTTGAAGTTCCGAAAAGTGCCGAAGGAAGTCTTGGAAGGATTGCACAAGAGAGGCAAAGAAATGGAGAAGCTGAACTTCTAAAAGCGCTCAAAGCAATCGTAATTGCGCTGACGATAGATTAAACCGTCCTGAAATTCAAATACACAGCAAAAATAAGCTTTAAGGGGCTGCCCGGTTTTAAAGGGGCCGACGTCGGCGCCAACTTCGGCTGTCCAGACCACTTCTGTGATCACCGTATCCTCCAGTTCGTACGCGCGCTGAATATCGTAGTTCTGGGAAGCCAGAAGCTTAGCCCCGCCCGGCATCCGTTGAAATAGGGTTTGCCAATCACTGACCGTGAGTTGGGCCGTCAACAGATTCGGATACTCCGTTTGTTCAATGTCCGGGTGAAGAATCCCGACATAATCGGCTTCTGCCGTTCGGAATTGCTCGGTTAAACGAAAGTACTGTTTCACAACATCCAACTTCATTGGCGTCCCAACCTTTCCCCATGGATCTCGAAATGAGCCTAATATGTTACAGCTTCATTTTACAGTAAAGGATAAATCAGGGGATAGAGGGAATTTGGTGGAATCAGTCTTCTTTATCTACATTCGAGGGTATTACAAATCAGGTAAGATTGGGGTTACTCTCCCGATCCTGCCTTTTTTAGCGCATGAGACGGGTTCGTTATGACTAAATATCGAATATGGAAGCGGCCAATGCCTTCGGGTGTCGACAGCATCCTGACGATGCGATGGGCGAAAAACAAAGCCCTCAAAAAGCGACAAGGAGGTCACGGGATGAAGATACTAGATAACCGATTGAACCCATCACGGCATCCGGGGTTAATCTTGGCGTGCGTGTGCGCCTGTACCGTCCTGGTCGTGGGCCTGGTCGCCGCCACCAATCTGGCCGTACCGATCCTCGCCTCCAGCAGCCTGCATCCGAGTTCATCCGAGCTGCTCTGGATCGTTGATATTTATGTCATCTTATTCGCGTGCCTCGTGATCCCGGGCGGCGCAGCCGGTGATCGATTTGGGCGTAAGGGCATTCTGATCGCCGGGCTTGTCACCTTCGCAGTCGGCGCGGCGATTTCCGCTGCTTCGGCCAATGTGACCAGCCTGCTGCTGGGACGTGCGATTACTGGGGTTGGTGCCGAGCTGGTGCTCCCCAACTGCGTTGGGGTGCTGGTACACGCAACCGCACCGGACCGGCGCGTCCGCGCGCTCGCCATCTGGGGGATGACCACCGGCTTGGGGGGACTTGTGGGCAATATCGCCGGAGGAGCCTTGCTGGCTGCCGGTTCATGGAGGGCTCTGTTCTGGGGCATCGTGCCGTTCGCGCTTCTCCTCGCGCTATGGACATCCCTTGCCGTTCAACGAAGCGAGCGCAGCCCCCGCGGTCTAGATCCCGCCGGCACCGTTTTACTTGTCGCCGCGATGGTCGCTCTCCTAATCGGCATTATTGGGGGGCCGGAATACGGTTGGAACAGCTCGTTGGTCATCACCGCATTTACGGTCAGTGTGATCCTCGGCGCGATCTGGGTCGCGGTTGAGCTAAAGGTCCGTCACCCTGTGCTGGATCCCCGTCTGTTCCGGATCCTCCTGCTCAGCACTGCCAGCCTAGGGATGCTCGTGCTGTTCTTCGGCAGCTTCGGTCTGTTCTATCTCAATGCCTCCCTTCTTCAGTATGGACGTGGTTATTCTGTACTCCAAGCGGGGTTTGCTATCGTTCCCATCTCGATCCCCATGATGTTCGGAACACGATTCGTTCCCGATCTGGTGAAACGCATCGGCATCCCCGCAACGCTGTCGGCTGCTTTCCTTGCCGTCAGCATTGGCTTATTCGGCTTGGCGTCGGCCGTCTACCAGCCTTATCTCGCTTACGCGGCTTGGTTGGTCCTGATCGGGGTCGGCATTGCCCTTGCGCTGCCCTGCTTGACCGCAGAGATCACGTCGGCCTTGCCCGCCGAGCAGGCTGGCGTCGCCGGGGGGCTTCAATCGGCGACCCGGGAACTCGGGAGCGCCCTTGGCGTCGCGATCGTGGGTACGGTACTCACTGAATCCTTTACCCGGCATCTTCCAGTAAATTTTCAGCAAGATGCCGTCCCCCATACAGTCGCAGATGCGATTGCAGCAGCCCCTAATCAACAAGCCGCCATCATCAGCGCCTTCGTCTCGGGAGCTCAATCCGCGCTGCATGTCGCTAGTATCATTACGTTCCTCATCGGCATTCTTGTCGTGGCGGCAACCTTTCGAGCCAGCCGTCACTTGCCCGATCAGGGCCTAAATGCAGCAGGTTCAACGACCGCTCCCAACAGATAGCACATACTGTCCCACAGGAGACCCCCAAAATCAAATCGCCGTCCAGATCCAAGCAGGATCGGGGACGGCGATTTTTTTCAACAAGGCTCCAATGATCTGGTCAAGATGAAACCTATCTTACAGTTAAGGTCTGCCATCTTATGATATACTATATTTTCCGTATCCAGTTGAAAATGGCTGATTCGGGGTATTCTTATATAGTGATTGCCGCTTAGGGAGGAAATGACAGCATGACGGATTTAAACAAACAGCAAGTTGTGGAGAGTGTTCCGCAACGAGGATTTTTTGGACATCCCAAGGGATTGTTCACTTTGTTCTTCACAGAGTTTTGGGAGCGATTTTCCTATTATGGCATGAAGGCCATTCTAACCTACTACATGTATTACGAATTAAGTCGAGGCGGACTTGGCATGGAGGAGAGCGTGGCCCTTGCCATTATGTCCATCTACGGCTCCCTGGTGTACATGTCCGGTATTATTGGCGGTTGGTTCGCAGATCGGATCTTCGGGGAGTCGAGAGCCATATTTTACGGCGGCATCCTCATTATGCTGGGACACATCGCCTTGGCGATCCCGGGAAGCGTCCCGTTGTTCTTTGTATCCATGGTGCTTATCGTCTTGGGGACAGGCCTACTGAAGCCTAACGTATCGAGTGTGGTCGGGGAGCTTTACAGTAAACATGACCCGCGCCGGGATGCAGGATTTAGCATCTTCTATATGGGGATCAACCTGGGGGCGTTTATCGCTCCGCTGATCGTAGGCACCGTCGGTCTGGATTACAATTTCCACCTAGGCTTCGGCATTGCCGCCGTGGGGATGTTCCTGGGGCTTGCTATTTTTGCCTTCACGCGTAAAAAAAATCTCGGCCTCGCCGGCACGATCGTACCTAGCCGGCTTTCACCGGCGGAACGCAAGAAAGTATTCCTGCAAATCGGCCTCGGTGTATTGCTTCTTGCGGTGATTGTCGCTATTACCATCCCGCTGGGTTGGCTAACCTTCGAATCGTTTATCGTGATCGTTGGCATCCTGGGGCTCTTGATCCCTACTGCCTATTTTGTGGTCATGTACCGCAGTCCACGCACAAGCAAGGTGGAGCGCTCCAGATTGATCGCGTATATTCCGCTGTTTATTGCGGCGATCATGTTCTGGGCGATTCAAGAACAAGGCTCGACTATCCTGGCGAACTATGCTGATAAGCGGACGCAGTTGGATTATGCCGGATTTCATATTTCACCGGCTTGGTTCCAATCCTTAAACCCTTTATTTATTATTACACTGGCCCCGGTCTTTGCCTGGTTCTGGCTCAAGTTGGGCAAGCGGCAACCTTCGATTCCGAAGAAATTCGCGTTGGGCTTATTGTTCGCCGGCTTATCTTTCCTGGTGATTCTGTTGCCGGCTTACTTTGGCGGCGAGGACTCCTTGGTGAATCCGTTATGGCTCGTGCTGAGTTATTTCATTGTGGTGCTGGGAGAATTGTGCTTGTCTCCAGTAGGGCTGTCGGCGACGACCAAACTAGCGCCTTCTGCCTTCTCTTCCCAGACCATGAGCTTATGGTTCTTGGCCAGTGCGGCGGCCCAAGCGATTAATGCGCAAGTGGTGAAATTCTATTCGCCGGCCACCGAAATGGCGTACTTCGGGGTCATTGGGGGAATCGCGATTGTCCTCGGCATCCTTCTCCTCGCCCTCTCTTCGAAAATTCAGGGGTTTATGAAGGGAATCCATTAACTCAGGGATTGGGGTTATAGGAGGAACATAAATGCATCCAAATCGCTTGGAGGAGCATTTGGCAAGGATGGCTTAATCGGAACTTCCTGAGGACATGATCATCCCCACACGGGAAGCAACATCTGCCATGTGGGGATGAAGGGGAGGTTTAAAGCAACTGGGCGATTTCCCATACGTAACCGTCCGGGTCGGCAAAACAAGCTGTCCGTCGTCCCCAGGGACGTGTGATCGGACCATTGAGCAATTTTACACCCTGCTGTTCGAGTTGAGTAGAAACCCGGTCAACGTCCGACACTTGGATCGTCAACAGAAATCGCGCCCCCTCTCCTGTCCGAGCCACCTGAGCCGGCTCAATCAATTCAGAGGCATTCTGTTGGTTTAAGAGATTGATGCAGGTGTTACCATAATCAAATACCACACAATCCGCGTCTTCATAATGAATCGCCAGCTGAAACGCCTCTTGATAAAACGCCTTCGACCGCTGTAAATCTGCTACAAACAAGGTGATTTCGGTAATTGGGTTCACCCCTCCCGATGTCTCCATGTTCCTCAGCTCCTCACGACTAGTATTCCTGCTACTCCTCTATTTAGACGTAATTCAACTGCATAACTCATCGGTCATTGGAGACGAGAAGGAGATAGGAGTTCGTCTTTTACGAAAAGAAGTTCTCCGACATTGAATTTCATTTACCACCATCAGATTTAGACCGAGAGGGGGATAGGGACTATGTGATTGAGCGGCTGGCTCGCCTCCTGCATGAGCTCAATCTTCTCTTTCTCCCGCAGGTCTTGGATTCGAATTTGTTCGGAGGCCTTCGCATACGCTTCCCATACCAACACGCTGTCCGCTTCTTCCCAAAGGGTCATATATTCGTTCTCCACCAGATTGTAGAGCCGGCTTTTCTTGATGAGATTGTAAGTGAAGAAGTCGTTGGCTGTAATCCGATGATCATCTTCATCCCGATTATGCATATAAGGGCCGGTCACAATATGTAAATCGACTTTGTAGGTATCGCTAAATAAAGGCTTCTGCGTAAACCGCACCTCGCATACTTCCTCAACCGGACGACCCGCCTCCCGGCAAGCTTTGGCGATCGCGCTGAACACTTTGCAGTAATTGTCGATGACGCGGTCATTTTCACCATAGACTGATTTGAACCCGTCCATCCAAGGAGGGGAGATCAGCAGCTTCAGATTGGCGCCTTGTTTGATCGCCTGCGATAGGCTGGGGGCAATTTTACTCGTCAAAATTAATCGATATCCGGAAACCCAGACTTCCCTGTCGCATGATTTCAACAGATGCTCAAGCAACTGCTGCTTATTAAAATGAAGATCATTGATGCCGAACTCGTGAATCCCTTCGAGGAGCTTGTCGTTTTCAAGGTTTTTATATTTCACATAAATATCCGAGACGAGCTGGAAGATCGAGGCGAGCAGCGAAGTGGCACAAGCCAGCGCTAACTCCGGGACGAAACGGCTCTCTCGCAGCGGTGAAACATAGATGAGGATGGACCCCGCCACGCTGACAGCTAACATAATAACGACATACACATTGTTGTGAAGCTTGTACGCCTGGAGCTTCTGCCAGATGGATCGTCTGCTATTCACGATGTTGGTCCCTCCTGTAGAGCCTTGCGATAATAGACTGTGTCCAGGCCAGGCCCCCGTCCATCTTGAATACGTTGGACTTCCCGCATCCCTATTTTGTGCAAGACTCGAATGTGGCTGTGATTCGTTGACCAAGTTCTCGTCATGATCGGTCGGTTCTTCTGCTGAGCGATGGCTTCCAGCTCTCCATATAGGCGCGTCGTCATGCCCTGGCCGCGATAGGCTTCATCAACAATGACGGTCGTTACATAGATCGTCTCCACGCGCTCGTCCGCATGTTCAAACACATAATGAGGGCGAAATGACATAAATCCGATCACTTGCTCTCGATCCAGTACCAGCAAGAACGCCTGCTCCTTTAATTCATCAAAGTATCGCTTGGGTAAAGCCGTTGCCGCTGCACCAGCGGTCAGATCGGACTGATAAGTGTGCTCACGCGCGGATAAGGGCGGGACGAATGCATGATCGTAACGGCACAGCAAATCCCATACCCCTTCTAAGAGAGCGGGGTCCGTCAGCGTTTCATCATATCGGTATTGGATCGGCAAAGCGGGTTCACTCCTCTAGAGGTCCTAAGATGTATTTATCTATTATACTGCATCCTTTGTGAACTTTGGCGATTAATCATCGATTGAAAATAGTAAAATAGAGCTACCCCAAGAGGGATAGCTCTAAACTTTCAGGCTCACAGCGTTCTGGTGCCGGATATACTGGAATGCGCCGGATGTGACCTTAGCGCCTCAGCCGTTTCAAAGGAATGGATGCAATCCAGGGTAAGCAGCTTATCGAAGACCCGAAGCAGATCCTTCGAGCGCGGTTTATGCAGCTTGATTCGCAGCGTTCGCACGCTTTCACCTTCATCTTCCTGATCATCGTTCGGAGCCTCTAGAGACATATTCACAATGAGCAGTCCCTCCTGCTCGAACAACTCCGCAACCTTAGCGACGCCGCCCTCCTTATTCAGGATCCGAACGGTGACTTCATTTCGACTGCGTTTGTTGTGGAAGCTCTTCTCAAACTTATTGAGCAGCACCAGTATAATAATAACCAGTACCGTCACAAGCACCGCGCCAAAGAAGAACCCTGCCCCTACGCATAAGCCAATCGCTGCCACCACCCAAATGGAGGCCGCCGTCGTTAAGCCTGAAATACTGGAGCCGTTGCGAATAATCGCCCCCGCCCCCAGGAAGCCGATGCCGGACACCACTTGAGCCGCCAGCCGCGCCGGGTCCATCCGGACGTTATATTCGTTGGAGAAATCACCAAACCCATAGATGGACAGCAGCATAATCATCGTGGACCCTACGCAGACGAGAATATGTGTACGGAATCCGGCGGCATGGTTATGCCACTCCCGTTCTAATCCAATCAAGCCGCCCAACAGAAGCGAAATTACGATTCGCAGCGATAAGTCCACATAGGAAATGTTCCACAAACCCGCGTCAATCAGTTTCATTGCATAGACATCCCCTTATCTACTCGTCATGGTCACTACACGGGTGACACCTCGGCGATCACGGGATAATGATCCGAAGGATATCGGCCTCCATACAGCTCTCGATCCACCGTAACGTTCTGAATCTGCAAGTCAGGGGATACAAAGATATAATCAATCGGCTCTCCCGATTCTCCGCCTATAAAGTTATGAAACGTCGCTCCCACTTCCTTATTTTCCAGATGCAGAACAACGGAATAGGCATTTCGATATCCTTCCTGCTCCAGTCCTTGAATCACAGCGTTTGCCGGTTCAACGTTAAAGTCGCCCGTTAACACAACCGGAAGCCCCGTCTGCGCACGAAATTGCTTCATCCGTTCTCGAATTAACTCCATGCCTTTCTGTTGTGCTTCTTCGCTGATATGATCTAAATGCGTATTAAACGCAGCAAATTCTGCGCCCGCTTGCGACTTAAATGTCACCCAAGTGCACATGCGCGTGTTTGAAGTATTCCAGCTCTTCGTCCCAAGCTGTTCCGGAGTTTCCGACAAGCTGAAATGCCCCGCACTCCCTGCACTCCACTTGTTCTTTTTGTAAAAAATCGCAGTATATTCGCCTTGCTTCCCGCCTTCTCGCCCTTCTCCGATCCAAGCGTATTCCGGGAGTAATGGCTCCAAATCCGTAAGCATATCATGCAAACCTTCTTGAATGCCAATGAGGTCTGGATCGTGACGTTTGATCACTTCAGCAACCGCGCTGACACGAAATGGCCAGGCATTTTCCCCGTCGGATGGTTCATTGTATCTTAAGTTAAATGTCATAATTTTCGCCAACATTGAGTTCCTCCACTTCTGGAAACATCCACATAGATTCTAGTGATACTTAATTATCTTTATTACTTCTACCGTAAACAAAGTACATCGTAATTCCCGACATAATCATCAACACGACGGAATAAACCAGTGACATTGCACGGGCCGCAACCCCTGCTTCTGCGTCTGTACTGCTTTTGATCACAAGCCCCAGCGTCTGATACACAGGATGATATAAGAATACAGTTAAATCGTAATCATCCAGTATTTTAATAAAGTTAAGCGCCAGCACGGCAAGGGTGGACGGCAAAATGATTGGCAGCAGAACCTTTCTAAAGGTATAGAACGTCTTCGCTCCCAGGTTCTTGGAGGCATCCTCCAGATTACTGTCCAAGCTGAAGAAAGACGCTTTGACCATTCGCATGGTAAACGGGATATGAATAATGATATAACCAATCAATAGCATCCAAAGCGTCCCCGTAAGCACCGTATTCCCCGTCACTAAACGCGGAACATTATAAGTAACCACCAAGCCGATTGCAATCAGCGTGGATGGCAGAACCCATGGAATCAGCAAGGAATATTCCAGAGCTGCTGCCAGTTTACTATTCTTGTGTCTGTGCAAGATTCGAGATGCAAACAGAGCCAGGGCCACAACCGAAAAGGACGCTGCCGCAGCATACAGAATACTTACCAAGTAAGGCTTGAATGCACTCATCGTGGTAAACAAGCGGCCGTAGTTCTCCAAGGTGAATCTGTCTAAGCTGAGCGTCGCTGTCGCAATACTCTGTGAATCTGTAAAGGAAAATATCACGATCAGCGTTACAGGAATCAAGTAAATGACAAACAAGGTATATCCAATCATATGCGTGATCACATTGGCGACGCGATGATTTCCAATACCTTCTCCGCGACTTGCAAATACAGCTGTTGTTTCTCTCTTTTGGAAGTGCTTTCAGAACTCATGTCCGGACATTCCTTTATTATTTTTTAGTTGGTAAACCGCGCGTGCTCTACCAATCCGTTAGCTTAAGCTGACATAACCATACAATATGTCACTGACACATTCAATGATATTGAGATAAGGAATTTCGCATGAAATTATTGCCATTACGCTTTATTGAAATATGCTAGGTTTGAAGTTTTAGAGTCATTGACATATTTCAAGTCAAAAAGAAGACCCTGCACGAGACACCATGATTTCAGTGTCCCTTGCAGGGTACCCGCTAACGTCAGATCCTCTTTACTTTTGCTGTATAGGTGTACTTCGCAGCTCAGGAGTTCCGTTCTCCGGCTCTTCCCTTTCATAACTGGTATCATAATAAGTTTTCATATTCCGCAATACCGGGAACAGATACATCCAGAGTACAGCCACAACCAGTGTCCCGATTCCCCCAATAACGGTGGCAACCACGGCACCAAACCAATTGGCCATCGTGCCGGATTCGAATTCACCGAGTTGGTTCGATGTGCCGATAAACAGCATGTTGACCGCATTGACACGCCCCTGCATTTCAAGCGGCGTATTTAGCTGAACCAGCGTAGAACGAATGACGACACTGACCACATCTGAGGCGCCGATTAGGAACAGGGCGACCAGAGATAATACGAGATTTTTAGAGACGGCGAACAGCACGGTAGACAGGCCAAAGATCGCCAGCGAGATAAACAAATACTTGCTGATCGAATTTTGGATTGAATAACGGGTCAGAACCAGCGACATCAGCAATGCGCCAACTGCCGGAGCTGTCCGGAGCAGCCCGAGTCCCCATGACCCCGTATGCAGGACATCTTCAGCGAAGATAGGCAATAGTGCCGTAGCCCCGCCGAGCAAGACAGCAAACAAATCCAGTGAAATCGTGCCTAGAATAACTTTGCGCTTGAAGACAAAGCGCAGACCGTTCAGCAGCGAATCCATACTGATGGTTTCCAACTTCCGTACGGCACGCTTGACTTGGATGGAAAGAATCAAAAAGGCCGAAATCAACAAAGCCGCAATGGATGTGGTGTACACGACCGATGGACCGAAGGTCAGCAACAATCCGCCAAGGGCGGGGCCGATGATCGAGGCCGTTTGCCCTGCCGAGGCCGACCAAGCTGCAGCTTGAGGGAGCTCTTCCTTGTCTACGAGATCCGGCACCATCGCCGAGTTTGTCGGGTTCTCAAAAGACCTCGAGGCTCCAAGAATCGCAGCGGCAATCAGGATATGATGACCCTGAATCCAGCCGCCTAGCGTTAACACAAGCAACAGCGCCACCACAGCGCATTCTACAAGCTGGCAAATAAAGATGATTTTGCGGCGTTCAAATCGATCCGCCACTTGACCGGCGATTAAGGTAAGCAGCAGCATCGGAATAAATTCAGCCAGACCCACCAGCCCTAACTTAAAGGCATCATGGGTTAATATATACATTTGCCAGCTGATGGCAACGGTAAGCATCTGAAAGGACGTCGTTGTAAAGATCCGTGCAAACCATAACCGGCGATAAGAGCGGTTTGTTCGGAGAACGTTGGGTCTTGATGCGGTGATGATAAACCCCTCCTGTTGTATCATTTTGTCCCGTCTAGTGTAGCACACACATCTCTACTGCGTAAGCCATCTTGTGTAAGAATTGCAGGAGGGGATACAGCCGGTTCAACAGAACGGCATGGTCCCGATTAAGGGTTTCAAACGAATGAGAATTGCTGTCTCAACCCAAGGATCCGATCAGTTGACGCAGAATGCTCGGCCACCAAGAACGAGCGGGTATATTCGTGTACAGGGATCTTCAAGATTGACGCCTCCTGTCGCTGCTAATTAGAAGAAGAGCCCATTAGCAATATAAAAGTAAGCCAGCAGGTTAGCTGCAAAGTGGGCAAGCCAGGAGACCCAGACATTTCGGGTTTGATAGTATATGATCCCAAATACAAGACTATCTAAGAACACCGATATCAAATCGATCGACACGATTTGCACAGATCCCTGAGACACATGCATGAGCGCAAATATCATGGAGGTTAGAGGGATCGCAAAATAAGGTTTAACATACCAGTTGAGTCTTTCTTGCAGCAACCCTCTGAATAAAAAATACGGCTGAGTAAACTCGGTATACCTCGGGATTTTAAATTACTTATCAAAGGGCCTAACCTATAAAGAAATTGCAACCCAAATGCATTACTCAGAGGGAACTGTGAAAAATTATGTTTCCATCGTCTATTCCAAGATGAATGTCAAGAACCGCATGCAGGCGGTAAATAAATATCAAGAAGTGTAACGACAAACAAAACAGATTGCACAAAAATAAAGCCCCCGAGAAGATTCGGGAGCCGTATTAAATTATACCACCAAGATCAGCCCAAAACGTTACCTCCGACGCGCCCGTCAGTGTCAAGCTAGCGTGGGCAGTCATTTAAGATGCCTGGAACGCGAACCCCG